>DATNAC010000052.1:0-46235 GCA_035573035.1 Terriglobales bacterium | reverse complement strand
TCCCCAATGCCACCCTGAACGCGCTGCTCTCCGATAGCAACACCCATACCATTCAGGAACCGCAATTGCGCTCGGTTCAAGGGCAGAAGGCCACGCTGCAAATCGGCCAGAAGATTCCCGTGGCGACGGGCAGCTTCCAGCCCGGCATCGGCGGCGTGGGCATCAACCCCTTGGTGAACACCCAGTTCAACTACACGCCGATCGGCGTCAACATTGACATGACTCCCGAGATCCACGGTGACGAGTCGGTGCTGCTGAAGGAACGTATCGAGATCTCCGACGTGGACAGCTTCAACAACATCGGCGGCATCCAGCAGCCCGTGTTCGGCAATCGAGTCATTGATCACACGATCGAGCTTAGGAACGGCGAGAGCGCGGTTCTGGGCGGCATGGTGGTCAACACCATCACCCATAACGTCAGCGGCATCCCGGGGTTGAACTCCATCCCGTTGTTCAAGTACCTGTTCTCGTCCACGCACGATGAAACCGTGCACAACGAGATCATGCTGATCATGACGCCCCATATCGTGCGCAGTCTGGACGTCACCGCGGAAGATCGCCGCTCGCTCGATACCGGCACCCAGGACGACATTCAGCTCAACGAGTTGCCGCCTGCCACGCTGGCCCCACCGGCCACGGCAGCTCCGGCCGGCGGGGCGGCAGCCGCCGCCTCCCAGCCCCTGCGCCCGAGCCGCCCGGGACAACCTCCCGTTCCAACACCCTCTTCCCCGCCAACCGCAAACATGAGAACCGCCCCGGCCGCGGGCGGCAGCACCGTGCTGGAGGTTCAGCCGACGCAGGTGCAAGCCACTAGCGGGAACGTGTTTGGGGTCAAGATCGCCCTGGAAAACGCCCACGACGCCTATGCGCTGACGTTTCAACTCAACTACGATCCCAAATTGATGCAGGTCCAAAGCATGAACCTGGGCGGGTTCCTGGCGCAGGACGGGCAGGCGCCGGCGCTGGTGCATCGCGAGGACAGCGCCACCGGCACCGCCCAGATCAGCCTGAGCCGGCCCCCGAACGTCGCCGGAATCTCGGGCAGCGGCGACGTGGTCACCATCGTCTTTCAGGCCAAAGCGACCGGTACCGCGCCGATCACGATCACCCGCCTCAGTGCGCGCAACCCGCAAGGGGCGATGACGCCCTTGCAGACCACCGCCGCCACAGTCACCGTGCACTAACAGCATGCAGCCGGCAGTACCCAACCCGAGCCCGAACCGCCGGCGCCGTTCCTGCGCCGGGATGACCCTGATCGAGCTCATCGTCGCCACCAGTATTTTGCTGGTGCTGACCTCGATGGCCTTGCCCCTGGCACGCGTTACGATCCAACGCCAGCGCGAGCACCAACTGCGCGCGGCGCTCGACGAAATGCGCGGCGCGATCGATCGGTACAAAGACGCCGCCGATCGCGGCCTGATCCAGGTGCAACTCGATACCCAGGGCTATCCTCCCGACCTCGACACCCTGGTGCAGGGCGTACCCATGGGCACGGAGAAAATTCATTTCCTGCGCGCGATTCCCAAGGATCCGATGACCAACTCCTACGACTGGGGATTGCGTTCGGTGCAAGACGATCCCGACTCCAGCAATTGGGGCGGCCAGGATGTGTTTAACGTGTACACCACCTCCAACGGCACCGCGTTGGACGGAACGTCCTACAACAAATGGTAAAGCGCCGCCCAACCCGTCACGGCCTCGGCTTCACCTTGATCGAGATGATCCTGGTGATCGCGATCATGGGAATTCTGCTTGCCATGGCTGTGCCCCGCTACCGCACCACGGTGCAGGCGTCGCAGGAAGCGGTCTTGCGCGACGACCTTTTCCAGTTGCGGTCGCTGATCGACCAGTACACGCTGGATAAGCAGGAGGCGCCGCAGTCGCTGGATGATCTGGTCACGGCGGGTTATTTGCGGGAACTGCCCAAAGACCCGATCACCCACTCCTCCAGCACATGGCAAACCGATTCCGACGATACCCTCATGAGCCCGGATCAAACCCAGTCGGGGATCACCAACGTGCATAGCGGGGCCAGCGGTGTCGGCTTGGATGGAACCGCCTACAGTTCCTGGTAACGCCTTTTCCCATACAGCCAATCCCACGCGGCGGTCTTCTAACCCTTTTGGTCCCCATGAAGATTGCCCTGATCGTGCCCCCTTTCATTACGGTGCCCCCCAAGCGATATGGCGGCACCGAGTTGTTCGTGGCGAATCTGGCGGAAGGGCTGCGGACGCAGGGGCATTGGCCGGTGGTTTACACGGTGGGCGAATCTCGGGTGAACTGTGAGATCCGCTGGCGGCAAGCCCATGGAAAGTGGCCGATCGAATCGGCGCTGGAGAGCAGCCTGGACGATTTGGAGCACTCCAGTTGGGCCTGCCGCGATGCGGCGCGGGACTGCGATCTCATCCATCTGAACAATGCCCCCGGCCTGAACTTTGCGCGGTTTGTCGATCTCCCTTTCGTATACACGCTGCATCATCCCCATGAGGAACCGCTCAGCCGCTATTACGCCCACTTCCCGCGCGTACAATTCGTGGCGATCAGCCGCAGCCAGGCGAGGCAGGAGGGGCGGCCCGGGTTGGATGCCATCCATCATGGCCTGCGCCCGGAGAACTACCGGGTCGGGACCGGCAAACGCGACTATTTGTGCTTCGTCGGACGAATCGCACCCATCAAGGGGACGCACACCGCCATCGCGGTGGCGCGCCAGGCGGGTCTACCGCTCAAGATCGCGGGCGAAATTCAACCGATATACCGCGACTATTGGGAGCAATGTATCCGCCCGCACGTGGACGGCAAGCAGGTGGAGTACGTGGGTGAAGTGGACCTGGAGGCCAAGAATCAACTGCTGGGGGGGGCACGGGCGCTTTTGTTCCCGATCGAGTGGGAAGAGCCCTTCGGGCTGGTCATGATCGAGGCGATGGCCTGCGGGACGCCGGTGCTCGCCTTCGCGCGCGGAGCTGCTCCCGAGGTGGTGGAAAACGGTGTTTCCGGTTACGTGTGCGCCGACGCCGCCGAGATGGCGCGGCGCGCCCAGGAGGCGCCGATCACCCCCGCCCGTTGCCGGAAGCACTTCGAAGACCACTTCAGCATGGCTTGCATGGTGGAGCGCTACACTGGCCTGTATGAGCGCTTGGCAAGGAAGCGCCGGCTGCCGACCCGCGTGCTGCCCTGCCCGGAAGATGTCGCCTTGGCGAAGGCAACACCCGAGGCGCCCTTGCAAGCTGCATCCTAATACGGGATGGGGCAAGTGCTGCCAGTCAAGCTGACCTGGAACGACCTGGAAGTCGCCCGTCCACCGGACCAACCCCGGTCGGCAGTGGGGATGGGGGAGCCTCGTCGTGTCAATAACTTGACCCTGATCGACGGCAAGACCTTCCTGGCGACGACGCTGGCGGGCGACATCGCGCCGCCGAGTTCCACCGACGTCGGGTTGTTTCACCAGGACACGCGCTTTTTAAGCCAGTGGGAGCTGCGCGTCAACGCTCACCGCGCCGTGGTGCTCTCGGCGGCCAACCAACAGAACATCCTGGCGCAAATCGAGTTGACTACCACCAATATCCTGGTGCGCGACAATCTCGACTTGCCCGAAAACACCGTCCACATTCACCGCGAGCAGCTCCTGGCCGGTGATTTTTTCGATCACCTCACCTTCCGGAACTTCAATCTGGAGCCCGTCACCCTCACTGTCGAGTTTTGTTTTGACTGCGACTTCATGGATGTGTTCCAGGTGCGCGGCATGGTGCGCTCCGCCTGTGGAACCTACTTTGAACCGGTCGCGCGGACCGATCGGGTGGTCTTCGCCTACCTGGGACGCGACGAGTTGTTTCGGCAATGCACGCTGGTCTTCTCGCCCGAACCGCAGGTGCTGGAGGCGCGCCTGGCGCGTTATGAACTGCGGCTCGGACCCGGAGAGCAACAGCGGCTGGAGATCGCCGTGGCGACGGCGGTAGGACCGCCGCCCGAGCGTGGTGCCCTCGTTACTGTCGGCCCGGCGGAGGAGGAGCGGCGGTTCTCAGGTTGCCTGGAGCGGCGCCGGCAAAGCTACGCGGATTGGGCGCGGGCCACCACCAGCTTCGAATCCTCGGACACCGTCTTCGACGAGTGCCTGAACACGGCGATGAGCGACTTCTTTTCGCTGCGTGTTCCCTTCGGGCAAAACGCGGAGGGGGGCAAGCCGGTACTCGATGGCGTGACCTGCGGAGTGCTGCCGCTCCAGGCTGGAGAAATCATCGCGGCGGGTATCCCCTGGTTCGCCACGATCTTCGGCCGCGACTCTCTGATCGCGGGCTACCAATCGCTGATGCTGCATCCGCAATTGGCGGTGGAGACGCTTCGCTTTTTGGCCAGCCGCCAGGGCACCCAACGCGACGACTGGCGCGACGAGGAGCCGGGGAAGATCCTGCACGAACTGCGCGAGGGAGAGATGACGTTGGCGGGCGAGATGCCGCACTCCCCCTACTACGGCTCGGTGGACAGCACGCCGCTGTTCCTGATCGTGTTGGACGAAACTTACAGTTGGACCGGCGACAACGCGATGCTCGAGGAGATGCTGCCGGCGGCGCGTAAGGCGCTGGAGTGGATGGAACACTCCGGTGATCTCGACGGCGACGGGTTCGTTGAGTACCAGCGCCGCTCGCCGCAGGGGCTGGCCAACCAGGGCTGGAAGGACTCCTGGGACGCGTATCTCGATCGCGATGGAACCCTGGCGGCTCCCCCGTTGGCGCTGTGCGAGGTCCAGGGGTACTGCTACGATGCGCGCTACCGCCTGGCGCGTTTGCTGCGCCAGGTGGGCGATTCCGCCGGGGCGGACCGCCTGCGGCGCCAGGCGGTGGAGCTGTCACACCGGTTCGAACAGCAATTCTGGCTTCCGGATCAGGCGTACTACGCCGCCGCGCTCGATGCGGAAAAGCGGCCCCAGCGTGCGGTGGTTTCCAACGCCGGACACTTGCTCTGGAGCCGGATTATTGGCCGAGAGCGGGCGCGGCAGGTCACGCGCCGGCTGATGCGCGCGGACATGTTCAGCGGCTGGGGCATTCGCACCTTGTCCGCCGATGAGCCCACGTTCAACCCGCTCAGCTATCATCGCGGCTCGGTCTGGCCGCATGACAACAGCCTGATTGCCCAAGGCTTCGCCTTCTACGACTTCAAACAGCCGCTCCTGCGGGTTTTGACTGGGCTTTACCAGGCCGCCAATTACTTTCGCGACCAACGTCTGCCCGAACTCTTCGTGGGGGTACAGCGCAACGAGTTCGATCAGCCGGTCAACTACCCGGTCTCGTGCTCGCCGCAGGCCTGGGCTTCGGGGGCTTGGTTTCTCATGCTGACGGCGGCATTGGGGCTGCGGCCCAACGCCGCGCGCCGGGAGTTGCGGGTCGTAAACCCGGTACTGCCCGAGTGGCTGCACTGGCTGCGGCTCAACCACTTGCGTATCGGCAACTCGGAAGTCTCGCTGGAGTTCAGCCGCCGGGGCGACCGCACCTTCTGCAACGTGCTCGAGGTACAGGGCGAGCGGCTGGCGGTGTCGGTGGACTTTACCCCAAAAACTGGACTGTAGCGGATCTACCGAATGTGGATGCTCCCGCTCGAGGTGTTCACCGTGAGCGAGGCGGTCGCCGCGCCCTGTCCCATCTCGCCCTCCCAGGAATGCCGCCCGAGTGACGTCTGGGTGCGCATGGGATGCGCGACGCTGATACCGCCGGAGCCGGTATGCAGCCGCACCTGCGCCGCGGTGTCGGCCGGCAGGGAGAGGTGCACGCTGCCCGAGGACGCCGTCAGGTCCCAGCGGTGATCGCCGTTCAAGTTGCCGCCGATATCCATCGAGCCGCTGGAGGCATGCGCCGAGAGGTTCCCCGTTACCTGGTCGAGATCCATGCCGCCGCTGGACGTTTGCACCTCGCCGCCTTTGTCGAGCTGGCGCACGCGAATGTGGCCGCTGCCGGTGCTGGCGGAGAAAAAGCCGCCGACTTCGTTGCCCTCGATGGAACCGCTGCCCGCGTGCACGCGGGCGTCGCCGCTCACTCGGTCGAAGGCGATGCCGCCACTCCCGGTTTGCGCCGTCAAACTGCCGCCGAGGTCGGCCACTCGAATATGGCCGCTGCCCGCCCGCAGGTCGGCGGTTCCAGTCAACCCGGCGATCTCAATGGCGCCTGAACCGGACTGGGCCTCCAGATCGGTGTTGGGAGGAGTAGTGACCACGTAGGCGATCCAGAGATGGTCGTCGCGATCCGGATCGCCGCCCGCGCTGATGCTGTTGCCGGCCTGCTGCACCGGCGGATTGGCTTCCAGGCGGTGCGCGGCGCCCGGGTCGGCGCCGCCAAACAGCCATTCGGATTGGTAAATGGTCCCGTCGACGGTCACGGCGGAACCGGGAGCGCCGATAACGTGGATCGCCCCAGCGCCGGTTTCCACATGCAGGTGGACCGGCCCCGAGACCGTGAAGCTGCGGTGGAAGCTGCCGACCGGTTCGTCCGCGCGGCTTGTGGCAACCCCCACAAACAGCACAAAAGCGGCGGCGAGGAGGGGCAGGCGAGAGGATTGCATACTCAGACTCTACGGCCACCCGGCAGCCGAGTTCCAAGAAATCTAATCTGCCGCCATGCTAAGGTCGCCGCCGGGGAGGGCGGCCCAGCGCTCAAGCAGCGCCAGGCTGGCGGCGTAGTCCAACCCGCCCATTCCCTCCTCATCCGCCACCGCATAGACTTCTTCGACGGTTTCTAGCGCCGGCAGCTTGACCCGCATCTCGCGTGCGTGATCGAGCATCAGCCGGATGTCCTTAAGCATCAGGCGCAAAGGGAAATTGGGAGTGAAGTCGCGGTTGCGGACCGCCTCCGCCTTATAGTCGGTGACTCCGGAACGCAGCATGGTGGCGGCGATAATGTCGAGCATCTGGCCGGCTGTCACCCCCGATTTTTCGGCCAGTACCAATCCCTCGCAAAACCCTTGGTAAATCAGAGCAATGTTGAGGTTCATGGCCAGCTTGGTCGCCAACCCCATGCCCTGTTCGCCCATGCGGAATACCCGCTGTCCCATGGCATGGAACAGCGGATCCAGCCGGTCGAGCGCCTCGGCGGGCCCTCCCACAATGAAGATCAATTGCGCCGCCTCGGCGCCGCGCCGGGATCCGGTCACCGGGCAATCCACCAGGGTTGCCCCTTTTTCCGCCAAGCGCGCCGACAAGGCGCGGCTGGCGCGCGGCGATATGGTGCTGGAGTCGGCCACGAGCAGGCCGGGGCGCGCCGCAGGCAAGACTCCCTCCATCACCTCTTCGACCGCGGCGGTGTCACTGAGGCAGAGCCAGACCACATCGGCCCCCGCCGTACCCTCAGCCGGGCTGCCTACCGGTTGCGTGTGTTCGATGTGCGCCTTTGATTGGGTGCGGTTCC
This sequence comes from Terriglobales bacterium, assembly GCA_035573035.1. Taxonomy (GTDB): domain Bacteria; phylum Acidobacteriota; class Terriglobia; order Terriglobales; family SCQP01; genus SCQP01. The sequence continues at coordinate 38,850 of DATNAC010000052.1, read as the reverse complement.
AAACCCGCACGGAGTGACCGGCTTTCGCCAGATTGGCCGCCATGGGAGCGCCCATGATGCCGGTGCCAAGAAAGGTGATGTTCATCGAGACCGATTCCCTCCACTCACGTTACCATGGGGCAACGCACCGCTCATGGCACATCTTTTGAGCTGGCTGAGCCAGCACATCATCGCGACGATCTCTCAGCTCGGATACAGCGGCGTGATCCTTTTGATGGGGATTGAATCGGCGTGTATTCCGTTGCCCTCGGAAATTATTCTCCCCTTCTCCGGCTATCTCGTCTTTGCAGGCCGGTTCCGCCTGCTGTATGTGAGCCTGGCGGGCGCGGTAGGGTGCAATCTCGGGTCCATGGTGGCCTATGCGGTTGGCTACTGGGGCGGGCGGCCGGTGGCGGCGCGGTACGGGCGTTGGCTATTCATGGCGCCTGGCGACTTGGAGCGGGCCGAGCACTGGTTCCGGCACCATGGCGACGTCACCGTGCTGGTCGGCCGCCTACTGCCCGTTGTCCGGACCTACATCGCCCTGCCCGCCGGGGTGGCGCGCATGCCGCTCGGACGCTTCCACCTGTACACATTTCTGGGTTCCTGGCCGTGGTGTTGGGCCTTGGCCTACGTGGGATACCGGCTCGGCGCGAACTGGATCTCAGTCGGACCCTACTTCCACCGGTTCGATTCGATTTGGGCGCCTGCCCTGGTCATCTGCCTGGGGTTCATGATTTGGCATCACTGGCACCGGTGGCATCCGCACGTCGCAAAAGCAGGAGCAAAAGGAACAAAAGGTGCGAAATGACTTCCGGTCATCAGAACAAACTTCCCCATGGGACGGCTAGATCCGGCGGAAACTGTTGCAAAACCTGGAGAATCCCTGGGTGGTCGGGTTTGGCACGGTAGTTGCTCAGTATAGAACCGAGACGCCTTGATTTTGGGATCCTGAAATCAGGCATGTAAAAGGAAAGCCGACTTTTCCGGGGGGAAGCGAGTCGGCTTTCTTTTTTTGTGCGCCAAAATATCTTCCGGCAGGCATCCAAATACCGTGATGCCACGCGGAATAATTTTTGCCGCGCTCCTGGCTTTGACGATTGCCCTGGGAGCGCAGAACACTGCTGGCGCAGCCAACCCGGCTGCGGCGGCCTCCCAACCGGGGCAGGCTTTGGCGGACAGCGTGGAGCAGGCGCTGAACGGTCTGCAAACCTCGCTGGCCGCCGTGGATCCCGACAGCCTGCACGCCAGCAAGTCGGACAAGCAGGCGGTGGCCGAGGGCCAGGCATCGATCCAGCGCAACCTTAAGGAAGCCGTGCCTGAGTTGCTGGAGGCTTTTCGCGCCACTCCCGACGACGCCGGAGTGGCATTCCGGCTGTACCGGGACCTCGACGCGGTGCTGGGCAGCGCCGAAGCCGTGGCCGCGCAGGGTGGTTCGGACACGAACTTGGACTCGAGCACCGCGGCGGTGCGCAGCCGGCTGAACCAATTGGGCGACTGGATCGAATCGCGCGGCTCCTCGAATTACGCCAGCCTCCAGAGTTTGAAGTCGACTGCCGCGGCGGCCGCGTCACAGCCTAAGCCCGCGCCTCAAGCCCCCTCCACTCTGGTGATCAACGACGCCAACGGCAGCGCCCCTGCGGCAAGCAAGAAGACCTCCAAGAAGCCCGCACCCAAGCCGGGCAGCCCTGCCACGTGCTGCCGCTAGTGTAGTGCGTCACACATAGCAGGCATTATGCCAATGCCCCGTATGCGACTTTTCCCCAAGAAAAGTCGCACGCTTTCGCCCGAAATGAAACGTCATTTTGTGTGACGCACTACACTAGCAGCCCGTGGGGCAACGCCTCGAACCTATGCCGGAGACGCGCGAGACCCGGAGCGGGTCTCGTGTGCTGGAACCGGAAGTTCATGGCACCATGGGCTGCCAATCGCGGCGGTTGGTGGCTTCCGCCTGTGGATTGAAGCCAAAACCGGTACACTCCAGCCATGGGCGGAATGATCAGCGCCATGCGGTCGTTTGGGCAGGACGCCTCCGTCCTGCAGCAAAAGATCAAACCGGGGACCACGCGCCGTACCCTGGCCTTCGCCGCACCTTACAGCGGATTGCTGGGCTTGTTCCTGATCGTGGTGATCGTCGATGCCACGGTCGGGATCATCAACCCGCTGCTCTACCGCACCATCATCAACAACGGCATCCTCAGGGGCAACGCCGCGCTGGTGGTGCGGTTGGCGCTCATCGTGGCGGCGCTGGGAGTCCTGGATGGCGGCTTGGGGCTCGCCCAGTCCTACCTTTCGTCCAAAATCGGATCCCGCATCGTGCTCGCGCTGCGGGTGAAGCTCTTCAGCCACATTCAGCAGATGCCGCTGGCCTTCTTCACCCGCACCCAGACGGGCGCGCTGGTGAGCCGGCTGAACAGCGACGTCAGCGGGGCGCGCACCGCCTTCACCGATCTGCTCTCCAACGGGGTGGGCAACATCATCACCGTGCTGCTGATCCTGGGAGCGATGTTCGCGCTCTCCTGGCAGATCACGGTGGCGGCGCTGGTGCTGATTCCGCTCTTCGTGCTGCCGGCGCGGACTTGGGGGCGCAAACTGCAAGCCATCTCGCGCGAGAGCATGGACCTGCACGCGGCCATGAACAGCCTGATGGTGGAGCGCTTCGGGGTGGCGGGGGCGCAACTGGCGAAACTCTTCGGCCGTCCGAAGGACGAACTGGACGGCTTTGAGACCAAGGCCGCGCGCGTTTCCGCCATCAGCGTCAAGCAAGCGGTATACGGGCGGCTATTTTTCACCGCTCTCATGCTCATCGCGGCGCTGGCCACGGCGCTGGCCTACGGTTGGGGCGGCGAGCTGGCGGTCAAGCACGTGCTCGACGTCGGAACCGTGGTGGCGCTGGTCTCCTACCTGGCGCGCTTGTACGTGCCGCTGGTGGGACTGTCGAACATCCAGGTCAGCCTCATGACCGCGCTGGTGTCGTTCGAGCGCGTCTTTGAGGTGCTCGATCTGCCGCCGATGATCCAGGAAAAACCCGGCGCCGCCCCCATCCCCGCGGGTCCGGCGCGGATCACCTTCGATCAGGTGGGGTTCCGCTACCCGTCGCCGGCGGAGGTGTCGCTCGCCTCGCTCGAGTCGATCGCGGTCAAGACCAAAGCGCCCGAGAAGACGGTGCTGCACGCGGTCAGCTTCGAGGCGGAGCCCGGGCAACTGGTGGCCCTAGTGGGGCCGAGCGGCGCGGGCAAGACCACCTTGACCCAACTTCTCCCGCGCTTGTACGACGTCAAAAGCGGCGCGGTGCGGATCAATGGCCTGGACGTGCGCGACGCCACGCTCGACTCCCTGCGCCAGCGCATCGGTGTGGTCACTCAGGATGCGCACCTGTTCCACGACACTATTCGCGCCAATTTGACCTACGCGCGGCCAACCGCGAGCGAGGCGGAAATCGAGGCGGCGCTGGCGGCGGCACAGATACTGCCGTTGGTGCGGTCGCTGCCGGAGGGGCTGGAGACGATGGTGGGCGAACGCGGCTACCGCTTCTCGGGCGGCGAGAAGCAGCGCTTGGCAATTGCGCGTCTGCTGCTCAAAGCGCCCGACATCGTGATTCTGGACGAAGCCACGGCGCACCTCGACTCCGAGTCGGAAGCTCTGGTGCAGCAGGCGCTTGAGAGCGCGCTCGCGGGACGCACCTCGTTGGTGATCGCCCACCGGCTCAGCACCATTCTCAAGGCCGGCCAGATTCTGGTATTGCAGGAGGGCCGGATCGTACAGCGCGGCACCCACGCCTCGCTACTGCGGGAGGGTGGAATCTACAGCGAGCTATACCAGCGTCAGTTCGCCAGTGCTGAAACGGCATCCGTGCCGCAGCCCTCGGGCTGCTAGCGCGCGTCCAGTTTGCGCCCGGCGTCGAGGTGGTCGAAGTTGAGGATGGTGTTGAGCACCATGGCGTAGTTGCCGCGCGTCTCGCCGCGGTAGACGGGGTTGTTGGAGAACAGAACAACGTGACCTTGGGCGACCGGCACGTCAATCACCGCCGGACGTTCGGCGATGGCGTCGCCGCCCTGCACCAGGCCCGAGACCAACAGATCGCGCGAAGCGGCGTAGCGGAAAATTACCCGCGGCCGATACTGCGGCGGGATAAGATTCACGCTATTGCGCGCCTGCTCGGCGGTCACCGGCGCCGCTTCCCACGGCTGCACGGTCGGCGTAGGCGTCGCTTCCTGGGCAGCCCGGCCGACCACAAAGTCGCTCTCGTGGGCGCTACCGCGGCCGGTGACCCGGCCGTTGGCGTCGCCGCCGAGGCGGCGCCCACCGCCCCGGCCGCCTTCCATGTCGCTCACGCCGAAGGCGGGACACTGGTTGCAGTACATGGAGACGGTCGAACCGTAGCCGTAGGCGATCGGGCTGGCCGCGTCCACGACCTGGCTGCGGACCACGCTCCCGATGATGCGCTCGGTGCCGGGCTGGCTGATGGAGACACCCGGGGCAAACCCGAGCGCGGCCGCAAGATTCGCCGTATCCATCACCGTCACCAGGACGCCGCCCTGATGCACGAAGTTCTGGAGGTTGGCCACGCCGCTCCAGCCCATGCCGGGACGCATATCCGGGGTGGAATCGAGCTTGCCTAGGCTGGGCGTCTCGGGCGTAGTCTGCCACGGGAGGGGATTGCCCCAAGCGGTGGACTGTCCGTTGACCGCCTGGTCCACGCCGAGGCCGCGGCCCACCGGCGGAAACAGGATCACGTCGTACTTGGAACGCAGGCTGGCGTCGTTGGTGAGCGCCTGGGTGCTGATGTAGCTGTACGGAATCTGCATCATGTCCAGGGCCTCGCGCCACCAACCTTCGGTTTGGGTGCTGGTCCAGGTATGGAGGATGGCGATACGGGCGGCGCGCGCGGGGTGGGTGGCGACCGAGGGTACGGCGCTCAGCCCGATCGCATCCAGGTGCAAGCCGGCGATGGCGGTCTTGAGGTCGGAGGCGGCGACCCCTTCGACCACGAAGCTGCCGCGCTCGAAGTGATGGCCGTCGGCGTCAAACGGCTGCTCCGCCACCGCCATCTTGGCCTGGGGCAGTTTGTAGCGCAGGCGCGCCAGCGCGGTGTCGGCGCTATCGTTGATGGCAAAGACGGAGCCAGAGCCGTTGACCTCGCCCGACGTGGGCAGTTCTTTGACCGGCTGCATGGCCACTTTGAGGACGCTGGGATCGGTGACCCGGGCCACGCTGGTGTTGAACAGTTCGCCAAAGGTCCAGCCGGTGTCGTCATAGGGCGTGCGCTGGGGATCGTTGGGCGCCCAGTACTGGTAGTCGAGCAGCGTATCGGCGATGCGCGAGTAGGGCTGATCCATGCGGATGATGTAGCTGCCCGCCGGAAAGCTCTCATGGGTGGCGGCCGCACCGCGGCCATGGCCGGGCTCGGAGACGCTGAACGCCTCGGTGGCGCGCGAGATCTCCACATGCTGCAACTGCATCACCGTCAACAGTTCGGACTGCAATTGCGGCCGCGCGTCACTGGCGCTGAGCACGTAGGCCGCCGGCCCCTCGTTTTCGGGCTTGGTGATCGAGCGCTTGGACTTGAGATAAAAATTGTGCAGGAAGCGCTCGTGGTTCTCGGCGAAGAAGTGCAGCGAGGTGAGGAGGCCGGTCTCCTCATAGTTGTTGTTGTCGCGCTGCGACCACATCACTTTGGTGAGCGGCGGGTTCTGCTTGTACCAGGTACGGGCGGTCTCGGCGGGGCTGAGGGTGCGCTGTTCGGTGTCGGCGCCGCCGTTGCCGAAGGTCTCGTAGAGCCGGCTGATGCCGTTGTGCATCGCCGCCAGGAACATCAGGTATCCGGGTGACCAAGTGTCGAAGTTGCCATGGGTATAGACACCGGGCATGCCGTATTCGGTCATATCCTGTACGTTGCGCCAGGCGATGATTTCCCATTCGTTGGCCAGGATCGGGTCCACCCAGGCGTTGAAGGGGCCGTCGCCGGCGGTGTTGTCGTACAAGTACGGCTCGGATTCGTGCAGGTCGTGCAGCACCTGGGCGTGCCAGTCCACCAGCGTGTTCAGCACATTGCGGCTGAGCGCCAGGGTCATGCCCATGGAATCGCGGTTGTTGTCGTGGGCGACGTAATGGCCCCAATAGACCAGATTGGGGTAGTTCTCGTTGGGGTGGTCGCGGTGCCATTTATAGAGGTCGGCCATGCGGTCGCGGCCATCCACCTCGACGATGGGCGTGATCAGGGTAATAACGTTGTCGCGGATGTACTGGTAGTAGGGGCTCTCGTCCACCGCCAGGCGGTAAGCCAGCTCCATGAGCGCGGTGGGCGCGCCGGTCTCGGTGGAGTGAATGGTGCCGGTGATGTAGTACACCGGCACGGCTTGGTGGGCGATCTCCTGGGCGCGGGCGTCGTTGAGCTGGATGGTGCGCGGATCCGCCAGTTGGGCCAGCATGGTGCGGTTCTGCTCCAATTTGGCGTAGTTGGCTTCGGAGGTGACCGCCACCGCGATCATCTCGCGCCCTTCTTCGGTGTGCCCGATGGTGTAGACATGCACGCGCGGCGAGGCCGCGGCCAGCATGCGCATGTACTTGTAGACCAGGGTGGAGTTGGGCAGGATATTGGGCGCGCCGGCGATGTCTCCCAGCACCGCCTCGGGGGTGGGCACGGTCTTGGAGGCGGGCAGGTAGTTGACCAAGGGTGAGCCGAAGTAGGGCTCGGTGGTGTCCTTGAGGATCTTGGCGGTATAGGCCTGATCAATGGCCTGCCCGGGGGCGGGGCCGGTAAAGATGCCGGTCGGCGCGGTGGCCGTGGCCGCTTGCTGGGCGAGAAGCGCGGGCGAGAGCAACACGGCGGCCGACGCCGCCACCAACCAGGACTTGAGCATGGAAAGCCTCCGCAAACCGGTGCCGGGCCACTGTATGCAATCTGCCCGGTCAAGTCAAGGCTCGGAAGCCTTTGACTCGGAAGCCGCGGACAATCGGATGGTCCGGTTGAGCGCGGTACAATTTCTATAGCCATGACCACGGACAAGACCATCCTGATCCTCAAACCTAGGGGATTTTGTGCCGGGGTGGTGCGGGCCGTGGACGCGGTGGAGTCGGCGCTGCGCAAATTCGGACCGCCGATCTATGTGCTCAAAGAGATTGTCCACAACCGTACCGTGATCAGCAGCCTGGAGGCGGCTGGAGCGATCTTCGTGCCCTCGCTGGACGAGGTGCCGACGGGGGCGCGCGTGTTCTTCAGCGCCCACGGCGTTTCGCCCCAAGTCTGGGACGAGGGCCGGGCGCGGGGGCTACAGATCATCGACGCCACTTGCCCTCTCGTGAGCAAGGTGCACAACGAGGCCCAGGAGTATACCCGGGCGGGCTACAGCATCGTCATCATCGGCCATCGTCACCATGACGAGATCATCGGACTCCTGGGCGAGGTGCCGGAGGGCACGCCGGTGGTCGAGACCGTCGAACAGGTGGACCAATTGGAGATCGCCAACCCCGAGCGGGTGGCCTACCTCACCCAGACAACGCTCAGCCTGGACGAGACCAGTGCGATCATCGCCCGGCTGCGCGAACGCTATCCGCAGGTGAGAGCGCCTAAAGCGCAGGATATCTGTTACGCCACCCAGAACCGCCAGACCGCGCTCAAGCGGGTCGCCCCGGGCGCCGACCTGGTGCTGGTGGTGGGCTCCGAGAACAGCTCCAACTCGCTGCGCCTGGTGGAGGTTGCGGCGAACGCCGGCGCCCCCGCCTATCGCATTGACGATGCCGACGCCATCCGGCCGGAGTGGTTGGAGGGGGTGCGCACGGTGGGACTCACCGCCGGCGCCTCCGCGCCGGAGTCACTGGTGCAGGACGTGGTGGCGGCGCTGCGCTGCCGTTTCGGGTTCGATCACGTGGAAGAGGCCGAGGGCATCAACGAGCATGTGCGTTTCGTGCTGCCCGAGGCCGTGCTCGCCGCCACCAGCCAGTAGTCTCGTTTCCGCCGGAACCGCCATGTCCAACACCAGCCTCGACCTCGCCCTGCACAATATCGCCACCCAGCTCCGGATCGACTCCATCGAGGCCACGACCGCGGCGGGAAGCGGACACCCGACCAGTTCGATGTCGGCCGCCGACGTGATGGCGACGCTGTTTTTTTCGGTGATGCGGCTGGACCCGTCGCAGCCGGCTTCGCCCGCCAACGACCGGTTCGTGCTCTCCAAGGGACACGCGGCGCCGGTGCTGTACTCGGTGTGGGCGGAGCTGGGGCTGTTTCCGCGCGAACACTTGCTCACGCTGCGGCAAATTGATTCGGACCTCGAGGGACATCCCACGCCCGAGCTGCCTTTCGTCGCGGTGCCCACGGGCTCGCTGGGCCAAGGCTTGGCGGTCGGCCTGGGCATGGCGCTGCAGGCGCGTCTGAGCGGCGCCAGCTACCGCACCTACGTGCTGATGGGCGACGGCGAAACCGCGGAAGGCTCCGTATGGGAGGCGGCGGAACTCGCCGGCTTCTACAACGTGGATACGCTTTGCGCCATCGTGGACGTGAACCGGCTGGGCCAGAGCCAGCCCACCATGCTGCAGCACGAGATGGAGGAGCATAAGCGGCGCTGGGCCGGCTTCGGGTGGAATGCGCTAGTGGTCGACGGCCACGATATTCCGCAGATCCGCGCCGCCTTCGCCGAGGCGCAACAGTGCCAAGGGCGGCCGACGGTGCTGCTGGCCCGCACCTTGAAGGGCAAGGGCGTCGCCTTCATCGAGGATAAGAACGGCTGGCACGGCAAGGCGTTGAAGAAGGATGAAGCCGTGGCCGCCATCGATGAGCTGCGCCAGGCCTTCCGGCAGAATGGCGCTGGCCCCAAGCCGCGTCCCCAAGCTCCGGCTCAGGCGCCCGCCGCACCCAAGGCGGCCGCTGCAATGCCCGCCTCCAAGTACGGCAAGAACGACTCGGTCGCCACCCGCGAAGCCTTCGGGCAGGCGCTCGCAGCGCTGGGCCAGGTGGACGAGCGCGTGGTTGCGGTGGACGGCGATGTCGAGAATTCGACCTTCACCCAGGACTTCCAAAAAGTGCAGCCGCAGCGCTTCTTCGAGGGCTACATCGCGGAACAGAACATGACCGGCATGGCGATGGGTTTGGCCGCCACGGGACGGGTTCCCTACGTCTCCACCTTCGCCTGCTTCCTGACCCGCGCCGCGGATTTCATCCGGCTGGCGGGGCTGGCGAAATCCAACGTCAAGTTCGTCGGCACCCACGCCGGCATTTCGATCGGCGAAGACGGCGGTTCGCAAATGGGGCTCGAGGATCTGTCCATGTTCCGGGCACTGCCCGAATCGGTCGTGCTCTACCCCAGCGACGCGGTCAGCACATGGCAGGCGGTGGAGCTGGTGGCGCAGCACCAAGGCTTGAGCTACATCCGCACCGGGCGGCCCAAGGCGGCCGTGATCTACGACAACGGCGAACAATTCGCCATCGGCAAATGTAAAGTGCTGCGGCAGAGCGGCCAGGACGTGGTTACGGTGATTGGCGCCGGCGTGACATTGACGGAAGCGCTGAAGGCACACGAGCAATTGCAGAAGGAAGGGATCGCTATCCGCGTGGTCGATCTCTTCAGCGTGCGTCCGGTGGATGCGGAGGGACTGCTGGCCGCGGCCAAGGCGACGCGCAACACCCTGCTGACGGTCGAGGATCATTACAGCGCCGGCGGCTTGGGCGATGCGGTGAGCGAGGCGGTGGCGCCGGAGGGAGTGCGGGTGCATCGGTTGGCGGTGCGGGGGATTCCGCGCAGCGGCAAACCGGAGGAGTTGCTGCACCGTTACAAGATCGACGCGGCCGCGATCGTGGCCAAAGTCAAGGCCCTGGCGAAGGCCTGATTTCTTCCAGTGGTTTAGGCGAAGACCGCGGGATCGGGGTTGGCAAAAAACCGGTCGTGCAAGAGCCGCATCGCGCGCGGCACGTCGTCGTCCTCCAGCACCATCCCGATGTTGATCTCCGACGCGCCCTGGGAAATCATGCGTACATTGATGTCCCCCAGGGTGGCAAAGACCTGGCCGGCGAGGCCGGGGGTGTCGCGCAGGCTCTCGCCCACCAGGCAGACAATCGCTTTGCGGCCTTCATAGCGCACATCGGCGAAGCGGCCGAGTTCATCGGCAATTTCGGGGATCGAGCTGGTGTCCGCGACGGTGAGCGACACGCTCACCTCCGAAGTCGAGACCATATCGACCGGGCAGCGGTAGAGGGCGAACACGTCCCAGATGGCTTTGAGGAAGCCGTGCGCCTGCAGCATGCGGGTCGAGATCACGTCAACCACGGCGATGTTGCGCTTGCAGGAAATGCACTTGAAAGGGGTCGCGGTCCGGGGCGCGCGGGTGGTCACCAGCGTTCCCGTATGCTCCCCGTCGGGCGGCCCCGGGCGCCAAGCGCGGGAGTTCAGCACCCACACCGGTATTCCCTTCTCCATCGCCGGTAGCAGCGTGGCCGGGTGCAGTACCTTGGCGCCAAAGTAAGCCAGCTCGGCGGCCTCCTGAAAGGAGATCACCTTGATGCGGCGGGCGCCCGAGCATACGCGCGGATCGGCGGTCAGAATACCTTCGACGTCGGTCCAAATCTCGATCCGCACGGCGCCCAAGAGGGCGCCGAGGATCGCCGCGGAGAAATCCGAGCCACCGCGGCCCAGGGTGGTGACCACGCCGGCACGGGTGGCGGCAATGTAGCCTCCGAGCACGGGAACCGCTCCTGACGCGACCGCGGGGGCGAGGCGCTCTTCGACGCGACGCAGGCTCTCGGGATAGAGCGGCTGCGCGCAGGTGTGCTGTTCGTCGGTGACCAGGATCTGGCGGGAGTCAAGCAGGGCGGCGCGCACGCCGGCGCGCTCCAGGGCGCACCGCACCAACACCGGCGAGAGCCGCTCGCCGAACGACATCACCGCATCTCGGCTGCGCCCGGTCAGTTCGCCCACGGCGGCGATGCCATGCACCAGCGCGCCCAGATCGGCGCACAGGCGGGCGACGGCGTCGAGATCGTCCTGAGCCGGCGCGCCCTGCGAGAGCGCGTCCAGCGCCATCCAGTGGCGGTCGCGAAGCGCGGCGAGGAAGGTGTCGGCCGTCTCCAGTTCGTTGCGCTGGGCCAACTCGCACAGCGCGGCCAGACGGTCGGTCACACCGGCCATGGCGGAGACCAGCACCACCGGCCGCTCGGGCACACGGTCGGCGACAATCGCGGCGAGGCGGGCGAGCGCGGGAGCGTCCTCGCACGAGGTTCCGCCAAACTTCATCACCACCGGGCCGGGTGCCGGGGCCATCAGAGCCAGCCCTCGGCGCGGAGCAGCTCGGCGTTGAGTAACGCCGCGCCGGCGGCGCCGCGCAAGGTGTTGTGCGACAGTACGGTGAACTTGTAATCCAAGACCGGACAGGGGCGGAGCCGGCCCACGCTGGCGGCCATGCCGGCGCGCAGACCCACCCCGGTTTCCGCGTCGAAACGCGGCTGCGGGCGGTCGGGCGCCTCCGTCACCAACAACGGCCGCGGCGGCGCGCTGGGAAGATCCAGTTCCTGGGGACGCCCGCGGAAGTTCCGCATCGCCGCGGCCACATCCTCACGCCTGGCCGGCGAGCGGAGCTTGATCGAAACCGACTCCAGATGGCCGTCCACCACGGGCACGCGATTGCAGCTTGCCGACACGGCGAAGGGCGCGGGCTCAATCCCCGCGGAGGAAAGCTTGCCCAGGATCTTCTGGGCCTCGTACTCCATCTTCTCTTCTTCCCCGCCGATGTACGGAACGACATTGGCCAGAATGTCGAGCGAGGCCACGCCGGGATACCCCGCGCCGGAGACTGCCTGCATGGTTGTGACCATCACGGTCTCAAGGCCAAAATTCTGATGAAGCGGCGCCAGCGCCATGACCAGACCAACGGTGGAACAGTTGGGGTTCGCCACCGCAAATCCGCGCGTTTTCGTATAGCTATTTTGCCGCCGGATCAGCTCCAGGTGATCCGGGTTGCACTCCGGGACCAGTAGCGGCACGTCGGGCCACATGCGCAGCGCGCTCGAGTTGGTGATGACGATGTGGCCGGCACTGGCAAACGCCGGTTCCAACTCCTTGGCCGCAACGGCATCGAGCGCGGCGAATATCACGCGCGGGCAGTTCCCGCCGGGTTTGGCTTCGAATACCGGCAATGCGGCAAAGCGCGCGGGCAAAGGAATGGACAAGCGCCAGCGCGCCGCCTCGGCATAGCTCTTGCCGCTGGAACGGTCGGAGGCGGCCAGCCAGACCGGCTCGAACCACGGATGACCGTCAAGCAGCGCGAGGAATCGCTGCCCCACCACGCCGGTCGCGCCGAGAATGCCGACTTCTACTTTTGCGTTAGCGGCCACGCCCGCGGCTAACCGATGCCCAGGGGCTGTGGCGGCGGCGGGGCTGGTGCGCCGGGTTGCGGTTGATCGGAACCGCCGCCCAGCACGCGCTGGAAGGCGCTTTCGTCAATCTTGATCTTGCCCGCCTTGGTGAGCTGGGCCACCAGCGCGTCGGTGTAGGCGGCAAACACCGCGTCCTTTTTCTGCTGCAGCAGAGTTTGGACGATGCCGGCCTTCTGGGTGGCAAAGTCGGCGTCGGTGGGTTGCTGCAGCGAATCGAGCGCATAGACGATCTGGGTATCGCTGCTCGTCGCCACCGGACCGACTTGGCCCGGTTTCAAACCGAAGAGCGTATCGGCGAAGGTCGAGATTGAGCCCGCATCCGGCAGCGAGCCGGTGCGCGTCTGCGGGCTACTGGTCTTCACCGTGAGTTTGAGACTGGCGGCGGCGGCTTTCAGGCCCTCTTTGCCGGCCGCCGCGGCGAGGCCCTTGGCCCTGGTTTGCGCCAAGTTCTTGGCTTGCTCCTGCTTGTAGTCGGCGGTGACCGTGTCCTTCACCGCGTCCAGGGGCTGCGGACCGGGAGGGATCACCTGATCCACCTTGGCGACGGCGAAGCCTTGCGCCACCTGCACCGGTGGGGTGATCCCGCCGGCGTTGGTGGAGAACACGGCGTTGGCAAAGTCGGGGTTCACACCCACGCCGGTCACCGGATCGGTACGGCCGATGGGGGCGGTGGTGAAGTATTGGAGGTTCAGCTTCTGCGCCACCTGGGGCAAGGGCGTGTTTTGCGCCATCGAGGCGGCTTGGTTCATCAGTCCCTGCGCCTTATCCACCGCCTGATCCTTTTGCAACTGCTGCACAATCTGGTCGTGCACCTCGGCTTCGGACTGGACGCTGGCGGGATTGTGTGCCTCGACTTTGATGATGTGGAAGCCGTACTCGGTCTGTACCAGATCGCTGATCTGGCCCACCGGCAGACTAAACGCCGCCTTCTCGAAGTTGGCCACGGTCTGGTTGCGCTGGATGAATCCCAGTTCACCGCCGAGCGAAGCGGTAGCGTCATCCTGGGAGTATTTCTTGGCCAGCGCCGCGAAATCGGCGCCTTTGGCCTGCACCTGTTTCAGTACGTCTTCCGCCTTTGCCTTGGTTGCGGCGATCTCAGCCGCGGTCGGGCTCGTGCTTGGGTATTTGATCAGGATGTGCGAGGCCTTTACCTGTTCCGGATGGGTGTAGGTGGCAATGTTTTGCTTGTAGTACTGGTCCACCGCGGCGTCCGAGATCTGGATCTGGGCGCCAATCTGGGTTGAGTTGGCCAGCAGCACCTCAAGCTTGCGCCGTTCCGGCGAGTTGTAGCTGGACTGATGCTGCTTGTAGTAGGCGGCGAGCGCATCCGGGGTGACGGTGATCTGGCTTTCCAGATCGGCGGGCTTGAGCACCACGTAATCGAACACCGCCTTCTCGTTCTGCTTTTCGAACTGCTGGCGCACCTCGGCGTCGCTGACCCGGACCGGATCGGTGATCAGGTTGAAGATTTTGTTGGCGGTCACGTCCTGCCGCAACTGCTCCTGGAACTGCTGCAGCGTCATCTGGCTTTGCGCCACCAGTTGCGCCGCCTGGTCGTCGCCCACATATTTGCCGTTCGGGTAGAGGGCCGGGTATTGCTGGCGGGCGGCTTCGGCCACCTCGACATTCGACGGAGCCAAGCCCAACTTCGTGGCCTGATCCACCAGCGCCTGCTCCACCACCAGGTTCTTCAGGACTTGGCGGCCGAACATGGGCGCGAGCTGCGGCGGAATCTGCTGGCCCTGCTCCATGCGCGCGAGCTGGGTGGTGAGGTCGCCGCCCGTAATCGCGGTGCCATTCACCGTGGCCACGGTTTGGATGTTGATCGGGGTGGTGGAGTCGCTCCCGGCGCCCTGGGGAATCAGGAACATGACCATCGCGACGCAGATCAGCACCAGGAAGCCGCCCAGCACCCAGCGGGCGGCGGCGTCGCGCCGACGAAAGAAATTCAGCATGGTAAGAACGCTCCGACGCGGCATGTCCGCCCAGCCCGCCACGGACGCGGCGGGTGGCCTGCGCGTAGGCATGGGCGACGGCAATGGCGCGAAATCAGCCTAAATTATAGCGTGGTTTGTCCAGGGAAAGTCGCCAGCCCCGGCGCGTGGCGGCCGCTTCCCGCCCGTGTGGTGTCTCCGAATTAGCACGCACCATAAAAAGGCTCGCATGCGGCCTTTTCCCCAGAAAAAGCCGCACCCCCGCGCCCAATATTCTGACGCTTGGCTCTGAGACACCACTCCTAGAAGTGGTCTCATAATGCCGCAGCAGGCCGCCTGGGGCGAGCTGGATGCGGCTTTTTCTGGGGGAAAAGCCGCACACGATCCATTCGCGTAAAGTTTGGCACCAATTATGAGACCACTTCTAGTGCGCGGCGGGCGGCGGGGAGGCCGGCTTGGACTGCGGATAGAGGTGACGGCAGACGTCCGGCTGGCGCGGGGGATTCCTGGCCTGCTGCTGTGCCCGCATCTGTTGGTAGCGCTGCCATTGGGTGTCGTTCATGACAGCGCGCAATTTGTCCAGCTCCTGCTGCCGCAACGGGGCGTAGGCGTCCCGTTCCTGCTTCCGGGTCTGTGTGAACTCGTCGCAGATATGGGCGTATTCGGGCACGAACTGGAGATGGATTTGGTGTCCGCGATCGCCGGTTTCGCGGTAGATGGCCTCGACCTGGGGCATTTGGGCGGCCGTGAGGCCCACGGGCTTGAGCGCCTGCGCCAAGGTGAGATGGTGATGCGGGAAGAAGCGGGCATGCAGGCCGGGCCAAGCCCAGACCATGCCGGCAATACCGCCCACAATGCCGAGCACGAAGACCGCGACCAGAATCAACGAACTGTGAAGGCGCTTAGGCATGGCTACTACAGCTTGGCTACTAATGGCGTGGACCGGCCAGAATGTCGGCCGGGTCCTGCGATGGCAAGTTCGCCATAGTCATGACGTTGGCCACGGCCGGAGTTTCAGGACTGTTCAACGCCGAAAAAACGGCGCTGCCGACCGGCGCCGGCGCCGGCGTGCGGTTGGAGAACAGGCCGCCCACCAGCAGGATCAGCGCCACCACCGCCACCATATAAGGCAGCAAATAGCGGAAACTCCGGGTCAGCGCCGAGTCCCACGCCTGTTCGGAGGCGCGGTGGATGGAGGCCCATACCGCACTCATCAGCGGCGCCGCCACTTCCACCTGGCCCGCCTGCAACACTTGGCGCGACCACTGGCGCAGCGCCGCATACTCGGCGCAATCCGTGCACGCGCGCAGATGCCGCTCGATCAGCACCGCGCCGCCGCCAGCGGGCGGCGTCGCCTCCAGGTCGCGATGAATTTGATTGCACTCGTTGCTCATACGAGGACACCTCCCCGATTAATGTCCCGCCTCGCGCTTGGCACGCGCGCTTTTCTTATACAAGCTCTTGTACTGGTCCAGCATGCGCTTGCGGGCGCGGAACAGCGCCACCTTCACCGCCGACGCGCCCATGTGGGTGACCTGCCCGATCTCCTCCAACGACATTTCCTGAATCTCTTTCATGACCAGGAGCATGCGGTCGCGCGGCTTGAGATCCAGCAACAGCTTGCCGGCCAAATCGCTCGACACCAAATGTTGCAACACGCTGGCATTGGGATCCTGGATCAGCCACTCGTGATCTTCCCCCGTATCCGAAGTGGTGGAGACCTGTGGTGGTTGCCTCTTCCGTTTTCGCAGGTAGTCTACACAATAATTGGTGGCAACGCGATAGAGCCAGGGTCGGAACGGCAGCCCTGGCGTGAAACCCTCCATCGCGAAGTAGACCTTGGTAAAGATCTCCTGAACCAGGTCTGGCACTACTTCGGGATACCGGACGATATTGGCCACCATCCGGGTAATCGGCTGCTGGTAGCGGCCGTACAGCTCCTCGAAAGCGGCGCCATCCCCCTGCTGGATGCGCAGCACCAAGGGCAGGTCCAAATCGTCCGTGGCAGTGACGGCTTGTGGGATGGCCCGAGGCGGCAGCTCCATGATGGCGGCGTTTGCCAGCATACACTCTCATCAACGTTGGGAGCGGAGGCGAGGTTACGGCGCCCGCTCCAGCCGCGCTGAAATTGCTGGCTGCTATTCATAATGGTATGCTGTTTCAGCTTTGGCCGTCCGGCGATTCATCCCGGCATGGCTACGATTACTAGGGAGCCTAGGAAACACCTCCTTTACCCTCATGGCGGAGACGGCCAACGCACAGGACGCCGCCGCAGCCCCGGGCAGCCCGGAGCCGGCCCCAGCGCCCCCTCCTCCGACCGGGGCGGCGCGGAGCGCTTCGGCGGCGGCTATGGAGGCCTCACCCTTCCTGGTGCAAATCGGCCAGCTCTATGAGGGCCCTTTCGACCTGCTGCTGGACCTGATCCGCCGCCAGAACATCAACATTTACGACATCCCGATCGCGGCAATCACGGCGCAATACCTGGAATATTTGGCTGGCCTGCGCGACTTGGATGTCGAGGTGGCCGCCGAGTTCCTGGTGGTAGCCGCCACCCTGATCCAAATCAAGAGCAAAATGATGCTGCCGGCGGAGCCGGTGCTGCCCGGCGAGACACCGGTGGACCCGCGCGAGGAGTTGGTGCAGCGCCTGCTCGAGTATGAGACCTTCAAGCAGGCGGCGGCGCAGTTGCATGAACGGCAGCAGTTGGAGGCGGCGAGCTGGTCGCGGCCGGTGAGCGTCACCACCGGCGAGGGGCTGGAGGACACCGAAGAGGAGCGGGGGGACCTGGTCGTCGGGGTTCATGATCTGGTGACAACTTTCCGCCAAGTTCTGCTCCGGCTCCAGGAGCGGCCGCAACTGGAGATCACCCGCGAAGAGGTCAGCGTGCGCGAGATGATGGACTACATTCATCGCCTGCTGGCTGCCGCGGACGATCCGGTCGCCATTCGGCCGCTGTTGCTGCGGGCACGGAGCCGGCGGGGACTGCTGGCGACGTTTCTGGCGGTGCTGGAGCTGGTGAAAATGAATGTCGCGATGCTGCGTCAAGCAGAGCCCTTCGGCGAGATACTGCTCAAACGCCACCGGCGCTTCACCGAGGCGTGGGCCGAGGCCGCCGCCAGTGCCGGCCCGGACGGCGAGCCCGCCCCGCCGGGGGCGCGGGAATAGCCATGAACGAACTGCAATCCGCGATCGAAGCGATCATCTACGCCGCAGAAGAGCCGCCCACCGCCGCTCAACTGGCGGCGGCGTTGGCGGTGGAGCGTACCCATGTGGATGCGGCCATCGAGGCCCTGACCGCGCGTTACGCCTCCGACGACTATGGCGTCGAGCTGCGCGCCGTGGCGGGCGGCTTCCGCATGGCCACCAAGCCGCAACACCACGAAAGCGTGCGGCAATTCCTCAAGCACCTGAAGCCGCCGGTGCGGCTGTCGCTGGCCGCGTTGGAGACGCTCGCCGTCATCGCGTATCGCCAACCCATCACCTTGCCCGAGATCCGCGAAATCCGGGGCGTGGACGCCGCCGGGGTGATCAATACCCTGCTCGATAAGAAACTGGTCACCACCGCCGGACGCAAGGAAGTCATCGGCAAGCCCATCCTCTATCGCACCACACGCGAGTTTCTGCTCCAGTTCGGCCTGAGTGGGATCAAGGACCTGCCTACGCTGAAGGAGTTTGAGGAGATGGCGCAGGCCGGCCTGGAAGGCATGGAAGCCGCGCCGGCGGAGCTGGCTGCGGTTGCCGCCGAAGCTCCGGCGGCGGGCCGCGCCGACAAGGAAGAACAGGCAGCCGCCGCGGGCGAGGCTACTGGCGTCCCCGCGCCGCCGCCAGCGCCACCGGAACCGGATCCCGCCTGATCGCCTCGCGCGGCACGCGATCGGTCCAGGGGAGATCCAGCCCATATTTGCGCCGTTTTTCCAACAGCGTTTTGGCGCTGATGCCGAGCGCGGCCGCCGCTTGCTGCTTCCGCCCCTGATACCGCTGCAGCATTTGGGCGATATGCTCCTTTTCGATCTCCTCGAGCGTCTTGTCCGGAGCGGGCCCGGCAGTTTCGCGCGCCAGGTACTCCGGAAAATCGGCCAGCGTCCACAACGACGCGCGGTTCCACACCAGCGCCTGGTTGATCAAGTTGCGCAGCTCGCGCACGTTGCCGGGGTAGGAGTATTCCAGCAGCGCGTGCCGCAGCTCACTGTCAAAGCCGATCCGCTGGCCGCGCTCCATGCCGGCGCTGTTGCGCAGGAAATGGTCCACCAGCGGCAGAATGTCCTCGCGCCGCCCGCGCAGCGGCGGGATCACCACCGGCAGCACGAACAGGCGATAGTACAGATCCTCGCGGAAAGCCCGCTGGGCCACCGCACGCTCCAGATCCACATTGGTCAGGGCCACCAGGCGCGCATCGATCTGGATGGTGGCGTGGCCGCCCACGCGTTCAAACGACTTTTCCTCGATTACACGCAATAGCTTGGCCTGCAGCGGTAGGCTCAATGAGGCAATTTCGTCCAGGATCAGCGTACCTTGGCCGGCCATTTCCAGCCGGCCCGGCTTGGCCTGGTAGGCGCCGGTGAAGGCCCCTTTCTCGTAGCCGAACAACTCGCTCTCGATCAGCTCCGCCGGCAGGCTGGCGCAGTCAATCTTGACGATCGGCTCATGGCGCCGCGCCCCGGAAAAATGCAGAAGCTGCGCCAGTTGATCCTTGCCGCTGCCGCTCTCGCCGAGGATAAGAACGGTGCTGGCGGTGTCGGCAATCTTGTGCACCAACTCCAGGAGCTTCACCGAGGCAGGGTCGGCGGCGATCCAGACCGGAAGCTGAGCGGGCGCGGTGGCGGTCGTCACAGACATGTCAGATCAAGGTAGTGGGGTGTGAGTGCCGGCCGGAAGCGACAGCCGGGGGGCGCCTCCCCACAGGCGCTCCAGATCATAGAAGCGGCGGCTCTTTATGGAGAAAATATGCACGATGAAATCCAAATAGTCCAGCACAATCCATTCCCCCTCCCGCGCGCCTTCGCGGTGCGCCGGACGGAGCCCGTCGTTGGTCTCGAGGCGTAGCTCCACCGCTTCGGCTATCGCCTGAATCTGGGGGGGATTGGCGCCGTGACACAGGAAAAAGTAGTCGCAAAAGTCTGCCAGCTTGCGCACATCCAGCAACACCGGATCCATGGCCTTCTTGGCGACCGCCGCCTGGACCGCCTCGCGCAGCTGGCGGCGGATTTTCAGATCAGAGGTTTTTGGCATAGCGATAGAGGCAGGCGCGCTGGGCATACTCCGCCACCGCGGCGGGAACCCAGACGGAGCGTCCCGACGGCGCGGCGAGCTGGCGCCGGACGGTAGTCGAACTGGCATGACTGCGGAATTGGGCGATCCAGTGGATGTGGCCGCCGCCTCGCACCTCAAGATGATCCGCGCCGGCTCGTTCCGACAGGTCCGCGGGGATCACGGCGGTTACATCCTCCCACGTCGCGCCGCCCCGGGCCAGAACAATAAAGTCGCTCTGGCGCAGGAGCTGCCGGTAGTGCTTCCATGTCGGCAAGGTGAGGAAGGAATCAGCGCCAACGATCCAGTGAAAGCGCGCCGGGGGCTGTGGCGCCAAACCGTGGTGGCGCAGCCAGGCCAGTTGATCCACCGCATAGGTCGCCCGCCCGCCTCGCGCCGCCGGAATGTGAACCGGGCGCCAGTTGCGGTGGCCGGCCAGGGCCAGAGCGAGCATGGCGAAGCGATCTTCGTAGGCGGCTGTGGGCGCGGGCTTGTGCCACGGGTCGTGGGCGGGAACGAAAAAGATCTCCTGCAGCGCCAGCGCGCGGGTAGCGGCGTCCGCCATCTCGAGGTGGCCGCGGTGCACTGGATCAAAGGTACCACCCAAGACCCCGATTCTGGAATACCGGCTCACGATACGGCCGCGGAATCGGGCGGCCGGACTTCCGTCCCGCCAGACTCCGGCGGCTCCGCCGGACGGCGGATCTCCCTCAGATGCCGCGCCAAACCGTACTTCAGCGCCGGCACGCCCTCGCCGGTCGCCGCCGAAACCGCAAAGAACTCCAATCCCCGCGATGCCGCCAACGCGCGCAGCGATTCCAGTTTGTCGGACGCGGCCAAGTCAATCTTATTGGCCACCACCACCATCGGCTTCTCTGCGAGATTGGCCCCAAATTGCCGCAGTTCGTCCAGGATCACGGCAAAATCATGCACCGGCTCGCGGCCGCTGTACTCGGAGACATCCACCACATGAGCCAGGAGCCGCGTGCGTTCGAGGTGACGCAGAAACTGTGTGCCGAGGCCCGCGCCGGCGTGGGCGCCCTCAATCAGGCCGGGGATGTCGGCGATGACAAAGCTCACCTCGTCCTCCAGCGCGACCACCCCCAGGTTGGGTTGCAGGGTGGTGAACGGGTAGTTGGCGATCTTGGGGCGGGCGGCGGAGAGCACCGAAATCAGGGTGCTTTTGCCCACGTTGGGGAACCCTACCAGGCCGACATCGGCAAGGAGCTTGAGTTCGAGGCGCAGCCGGTGAAACTCTCCCGGCTGACCGGGTTCGACCCGGCGCGGCGCCTGGTTGGTGGAGGTGGCAAAGCGCGCATTGCCGCGGCCACCCCGTCCGCCCTGCGCCACCACGCGCCGCTCGCCCGGCTGCACCAAGTCGGCGATCCGCTCGCCGCTCTCGGCGTCGTAGACTACTGTGCCTACCGGCACGCGCAGCACGATATCCCGGCCGTCCTGGCCATGGCAGTTGCTGCCCTCGCCGTGACCGCCGCGCTGGGCAGTGTGCTCGGGATTAAAGCGGAAATGAACGAGGGTGTTGTGCCGCTCGGAGGTCTCGAGGATGACATCGCCGCCGTTGCCGCCGTCGCCACCGCTGGGTCCACCGCGGGGTACAAATTTCTCCCGGCGGAACGCCAGGCAGCCGTTTCCCCCACCACCGGCCTGCACGCGAATTTCTACTTCGTCTACGAACATTTATTTATGCGCTGGGCCCCCGGCTTCGCCGCCCAGCTCGCACTCCTTAAGAGCGCTGCGCGGGCGCCCGCCGCCCCGCTCCGCTCATCTCGAGCCCTGCGCTGGGCCCCCGGCTTCGCCGCCCAGCTCGCACTCCTTAAGAGCGCAGTGCAGGGCCTTAAGCCCCGCGCTTTCATTATGCGCGCGGGCCCACCTCGCACTCCTTGAGGACGCTTGCCTTGTTCCTGAGACGAGCCTGGGATATACGGGAGCGGTGTCTGCGTCGGGGAGCCTAAGTTCGGGCTGCGCCAGTGGCTGCGGCACACTCCGGGGCGTGAAGGGCCTAGCTGGCAGCGACGGCGCGTACGTTGACGAACTTGCCGGCGCGGCCACGATCCACGAACTCCACTACGCCACTGACGCGGGCATACAGGGTGTCGTCCTTGCCGCGGCCGACATTCTCGCCCGGCTTAAGCGGGGTGCCGCGTTGCCGCACCAGGATGGCGCCACCGAGCACCTGCTCGCCGCCGTAGCGCTTGACTCCGAGACGCTGCGCGTTCGAGTCGCGCCCGTTGCGGGAACTGCCTAGACCTTTTTTATGAGCCATGACTGAAGAATCTCACTTGTGCGCGGGAGCGCTTTATGCCGGGAGCTGAATGCCGTCCACCCGCACGCGAGTGAACTGCTGGCGGTGTCCCTGCAGCTTTTTATATTGCTTTTTGCGCTTGTAATGGAACACCAGTACCTTGGCTGCCTTGGCTTGGGCCACCACCGTACCGGTTACCACGACGCCCGCCCCGGCCAGTACCCGGCCTTGGTCATTACTGACCGCGAGCACCTCCCGCCATTCGACCGCTTCTCCCTTGGCTGTCGGCAGCTTTTCAAGGTTAAGAACGTCGCCGGGACTGACCCGATACTGTTTGCCGCCGCTGCGGATGACCGCGTACATAGATAGATCTCCCTCACGCCCACGGAACCGGGCGCAAACATTTATTGTACGGGAGAAGGGAGAAGCAGGTCAA
This sequence comes from Terriglobales bacterium, assembly GCA_035573035.1. Taxonomy (GTDB): domain Bacteria; phylum Acidobacteriota; class Terriglobia; order Terriglobales; family SCQP01; genus SCQP01. The sequence continues at coordinate 16,630 of DATNAC010000052.1, read as the reverse complement.
CCCGCAGGTGGGTTCGCCTAGTCGCCCGGGCGGACCCCACGCCTCAGGCCGCGCGGCGCAGGGCCGGGAACTCGGCCACCGTGGCCGGCGCCGGCTCGCACTCCAAAGTACAGGCGGAGGCCGGTTGAGGGGCCAAACCGCGACGCGCCGCCGCGGCCGGAGCGCCAATGATCTCATCCCAGGTGTGCCGATAGGGCTTCATGCACAGCGAGCACCGCAATCCATAGCTGCCGTCATCCCACCGAGCACGCACCCAGCGATGACTGCAGGTCCAGCGTTGCCAGTCGCTCAACAGTGTCTCCACCAGCTTCATGCCGTGCCTCCTGGCTCCCTTGAGAGCTGCTGGTACTGAGATGAGAGAAAGGTCGGTCGCGTTGCCATTTTTGCCCACCCGGATGGTCGCACCCCGCTCTGACGGGTGTGTGGGGAACAAAAAAATAGGATGCGCAGAGGCGCATCCTATTTTTTCTGTTGGCTTCTGCCTCTTGGCAAGGCAGGAGGCCCGGCCTGGGCCCCGAGGGTTTACAACTACTTCTTCTTCTTGGCGGGCTTCTTCGCGGCCTTCTTCGCCGCCGGTTTCTTCGCAGCCATATTTTTCCTCCTTTGAGCTTCAACCCACAACCCCTTGTACTAGGGTTGTGGAAAACACCACCCAAGATATAGTGCCTGCGTACCCGTAGTGTCAAGATAAATCGTAAAATTTTTTCCTTTTTATCTTGACAGGCTTCCGCCCGGGTGGTTGTGCCTTCTTCAGCTGGCTTGCGCCTTCAGTTTGGCCGACTTTTCCAGGACCTTTTGCTCCAGCTCGCGCTTGTAGTCGACGAGCTTAGCCGCGAGGGTCTCGTCGGAAAGCGCCAACATCTGCGCCGCCAGCACCGCCGCGTTGGTCGCGCCGCCTTCGCCCACGGCCACCGTGGCCACCGGCACTCCCGCGGGCAGCATTGCGGTCGAAAGCAGGGCGTCAAAACCCGAGAGCGGCGAGGTGGCCAGCGGCACGCCAATCACCGGCAGGGTGGTTTCCGCCGCCAGCGCCCCCGCGAGCGCGGCGGCCGCGCCGGCGCCGGCAATGATGACGCGCAAGCCCCGGCCCCGCGCCTCGCGCGCAAACGCCGCGGTGCGTCCGGGCGAGCGGTGGGCGGAGATGATATCCATCTCGTAGGGGATGCCGAACTTTTGCAATTGACGGGCGGCGTGCTGCATCACCGGCAAATCGGTGTCGCTGCCCATGAGGATCGCCACCTTGGGGGCGGCGTTGGTCGTTGGGGGTTGGTTCATAACGCTGGAATCTCCGAAACAAACTTATGGGTGGCAGCCGCCGGCGCCGATGTCGGTGCGGAAGTGCATGCCGTCGAAGTGAATGCGGGCGAGAGCACGATAACAATCCGCGAGCGCCCTGTCCAGGCGGGCGGCGCGCGCGGCAACGCCGAGCACGCGGCCGCCGGTGGTTTCCCACTCGCCTTCGCGGCGGCGCGTGCCGGCGTGGAATACCACGGTTTCCGATCCAGGCGCATCGGACAGTCCGGTGATGCGGGCCCCGCGAGCATACGCACCGGGATAGCCGCCGGCGGCGGCGACCACGCACGCGGAAGCGGGCGCAAGCGGCGGTGCGGGCACACCCTCGAGCCGGCCGAGCGCCGCTTGGTGCAGGGTCTGGGCCAAATCGCCTTGCCAGCGCAGCAAGATGGGTTGGGTCTCCGGATCGCCGAACCGCGCATTGTACTCGAGCACGCGCGGACCCGCGCCCGTCAGCATCAGGCCACAGTACAGCACGCCTTGAAACGCGGCGCCTTCCGCCGCCATGCCGGCAAGCGTGGGCCGAATAATTGCGTCCTCCACCTCGCGCGCCAAGGCGGCGGGCAGCAAGGCGTCGCAGGAAATGGCGCCCATCCCCCCGGTATTGGGACCGCGGTCGCCGTCGAGCAGGCGCTTGTGATCGCGCGCCGGCGGCAGCAGTTGGAAGCGCTCGCCGTCGGAAAGCGCCAGCACGCTGATCTCGCCTCCGCGCAGGCACTCCTCGATCACCACGCGCCGTCCGGCCTCGCCCACCAGCTTACCGGACAGCATGTCCTCCGCCGCCGCTTCCGCTTCCGCCATGGAGGCGGCGATCACCACCCCCTTGCCCGCGGCCAAGCCATCGGCCTTGAGCACCACCGGCAGGCCAAAACTCGTCAGGGCACGGCGCGCCGCGGCGGCATCCTCCACCACCACGCAGCGCGCGGTGGGGATGCGGTGGCGCTGCATGAACAGTTTGGCGAAGGTCTTGCTCGCCTCCAATTGCGCGGCGGCGCGCGACGGCCCGAACACCGCCCGTCCGGCGGCGCGCAAGGCATCGCTCACGCCGGCGGCGAGCGGCGCCTCCGGGCCCACCACCACCAGATCCACGGCGTGGGCCGCCGCGGCCGCCACCACTCCGGCGGCATCGCACGGGTCGCCCGGCAGGCAGGTGGCGAGCGCCGCGATCGCATCGCTGCCCGGGAGCGCAAAAATCCGGGTGACGCGGGGGGACTGGCGCAGCTTCCACACCAGGGCGTGTTCGCGGCCGCCGCCGCCCAGTACGAGAAGGTTCACGAGGTCTCCGTTGCGGCGCCGGGAGCAACGTCCGCGCCCGGCGCGCCCAGCTCTAGCGCCCCGGTCAAGCCGCGCACCGCTTCAATGCCGTGGCGCCGGCAAAATTGGCGCAGACCCGCCAGCACGTTTTCCGTGGCTTTCGGGTCCCAGAAGTTCATGGTTCCGATCTGCACCGCCGCGGCGCCGGCCAGCAGAAACTCCACCGCGTCCTGGGCGGTGGCGATGCCGCCCAAGCCGATCAACGGAATACCCACCGCCTGGTGCGCTTCATACACCATGCGCAGCGCCAACGGCTTGATCGCCGGCCCCGAGAGCCCCGCCACTACCCGTGCGAAACGGGGACGGCGGGTTTCGGCATTGATCGCCATACCCAAAAATGTATTCACCAAGCTGAGCGCATCCGCGCCGGCGGCTTCGGCCGCCCGCGCCATGGCGGCGATGCTGGTGACGTTGGGTGAGAGCTTCACGATCACCGGGCGCCGCGAGACCCGCTTGGCGGCCGACACGAGTTCGGCCAACAGCCCCGCATCCGTGCCGAACACCATGCCGCCATGCCGGGTATTGGGACAACTGGCGTTGATCTCGTAGGCGGCGACGCCCTCGCCCTGGTTGAGGATCCCGATCACATCCAGGTACTCCTCCACCGACTCGCCGAATACATTGGCGATCACCACCACGCCCAACTGGCGCAAGCGCGGCAGGCGGGTTTGCACGAAGGCTTCCGCCCCGATGTTCTGCAAGCCCACCGAGTTGAGCATGCCGGCCGAGGTTTCAAACAGCCGCGGGCTGGGGTTGCCGGCCATGGGCTGGCGTGACAGGCCCTTGGTGACCACGGCGCCGAGCGCGGCGAGGTTGACGATGTCCTCGAACTCGGTGCCGTAGCCAAAGGTGCCGCTGGCCGCCAGAATCGGGTTCTGCAGCCTCAAGCCGGCGATGTCAACGCTCAAATCCATCGGGTGCCACGATCTATAATAAACGCCATGCCCGCATTCGCTCCGGTGGAGGAGCAACTTGTCTATTTGCGCAAGGGCGCCGCCGAGATCATCACCGAAGCGGAACTACGCCAGCGCCTGGAGCAATCGCGGGCCAGCGGACGGCCGCTGCGGGTGAAGGCGGGCTTTGACCCCACCGCGCCTGACCTGCATTTGGGCCACACCGTCCTGCTGCGCAAACTGAAGCATTTCCAGGACCTGGGCCACGAGGTCTACTTCCTGATCGGCGACTTCACCGGCTTGATTGGCGATCCCACCGGACGCAGCGAGACCCGCCCCGCGCTGAGTCCCGGACAAATCCAGCAAAATGCCGAGACCTACCGCACCCAGGTCTTCCAACTGCTGGACGCCGCACGCACCCGGGTGGTCTTCAATAGCGAGTGGCTGGGCGCTCTGCGCGCCGACGAGATGGTGCGCCTCTGCGCCAAGTACACCGTGGCCCGGATGTTGGAGCGTGACGACTTCCACAAGCGCTTCCGCGAAAATCAGCCCATTTCCATCCACGAATTCCTTTATCCCCTGGCCCAAGCCTACGACTCGGTCGCGCTGCGCGCGGACGTGGAACTCGGCGGCACCGACCAGAAGTTCAACCTGCTGCTGGGACGCGAAATCCAGCGTGAGTACGGCCAGCCCGCGCAGATCGTCCTCACCATGCCGCTGCTCGAGGGTCTGGACGGGGTGCGCAAGATGTCGAAGTCGTTTGGCAACTATGTCGGCATCGCTGAACCGGCGCCGGTGATGTTCGCCAAACTGATGTCCATCTCGGACGAGCTGATGTGGCGCTATTACCTGCTGCTCACCGACCGCAGCGAGGCCGAGATCGCGCAACTGCGCCAGCGCCACCCCATGGAGGCCAAGAAGTTGCTCGCCGAGAGGGTCACCACCGACTTCCACGGCGCCGCCGGAGCGCGCGAGGCGCGGACGGAGTTCGAGCGCGTGGTGCAGGGCCACCAGGCGCCCGAGCGGATGGAGGACATTCAGGTCACGGCCACCGACCGTCTGGACAAGCTTCTGGCGGAGAGCGGGCTCGCGCCCTCGGTGAGCGAGGCCGTACGGCTCATCAAGGCGGGATCGATCTCGCTCGGCGGCGAGGTCTGCCGCCAGAACCGGCTGCCGGCCGTGTTGGCGGAGCCTGTCATTGTCAAGCTCGGCAAGCACCGATTCGCTCGCCTGGTGCCGATCCCCTCTAAAATAGAGTCATGAAGTTCCGTCTGCTCGGGATGGGCCTGCTGGCCGCGGGTGTTTTCGCCCAGGCGCCGGCGGTGAGTCCTCGCGTCACGTATATGCGAAGCTTCCAGGGTTCCCAGCCCTCGTTCTTCGAGATTACCGTCAGCGAAGATGGGCAAGCCACTTACCAGGCGCGGGAAAACGACGGGGAGCCGCTAACCACGCTGCGCTTCACCGCCTCGCCCGAAACCGTGCGGCAAATCTTCCGCGACGCCAAGCGCCTGAAACTGTTCGCCGAATCGCTCCAGTCCAAGGACAAGGTGGCGTTTACCGGCGAGAAGTCGCTCGCCTACGACGACGCCGGCGCGCATTACACCCAGCAGTACACCTACACCAAGCTGCCGGCGGCGGTGGAGCTGACCTCGCTCTTCGAGAAAGTCTCCACCGGCGGCATGGACGCCATCCGGCTGCGGCGCGCCGAGCAGTATACCCGTCTGGACGTGCTGGACCTGATCGTGCAAACCCAGCAGGACTGGAGCGGCGGACAGATCGCCGAGCCGCAGATCCTGGTGCCGACCTTGGAGCAGTTGGCGGGTGACGCCAACCAGATGCAGTCCGCCCGCAACCGCGCCGATAAGCTCCTCAAGCAGATACAGCCCGCCGGATCGAACGACGCGCCGCGCTAGCGCGGCGGGGCTAGCCTCGCGCCGCGACCGCCTGGCCGAGCTGGCTCGAGGCCCGCGCCACTTTGCGCAGTGCCTCGCCGAAGGCATGCATGCGCTCCGCCGGCTGCGCGTAGATCGGGAACTCGTCGTTGGTCAGGCAGAAGGAGTTGGCGAACATCCGCACTGTTTCCGGATACGCGCCGGCCCCATCCTTGGGGAAGCGCGCCTTCATCATGGGGTGTTCGCACAACGGCGCGTTGCCCCATAGATCGACCTCGACCCCCTCGGCGCTCAGCGCCTGCATGAAGGCGTCGCGGCAGTCGGCGCCGCGCAGCGGCGTATCGAGTTCCTCGGGCACCAGCGTGATGCGGTACTTGTGGTACACCGAGACCGAACCGGCCGGTATGTAAGGGGCGCGCAGGCCGGGCAGATCCTTCAGGTACTCGGCCAGAATGGCGGCGTTGCGCTGTCCGGTGGCGTTGACCTCGGCCAGCCGGCCGAGTTGGCTTCGGCCGAAGGCGCACGGTAGTTCCTGGACGCGGTAGTTCCAGGCCAACAAGTGTTGGAACTCCATGGTGCGGTCGGTAGCCGGCAGACCCTCGCCCACCTGCTTCAGCCAATTCCCCTTGTAATAGGCGTCCTCGTCGTTGGTCACCATGAAGCCGCCCTCGCCGACGGCGAAGTTCTTGGTACCGTTCACGCTGAAGCCGCTGGCCAGACCGAAAGTGCCGGCCCCGCGGCCGTGGTAAGTGGCACCGGGGGCCTGGCAGGCATCCTCGGTCAGGATCAGGTTGTGTTTCCGGCAAATGGCCTGAATGGCCTCGAAATCGGCGCACAGGCCATGAATGTCCACCACCATGATCGCTTTGGTGCGGGGCGTGATCTTGGCCGCAATCTTGGCTGGATCAATATTGAAGGTGCGCGGGTCAATATCCACAAAAACTGGAATCGCTCCGGCATGCAAAATCGCCGCCGGGGTCGCCAGGAACGAAAACGCCGAGGTGATCACCTCGTCGCCCGGCTGTACGCCCGCGGCCACCAGCGCCATGTGCAGCCCGGCCGTGCCGCCATTGACCGCCAGTGCGTACTTGGCCCCGACAAAGGCCGCGAACTCCTGCTCCAGCGCGGACTGTTCGGGCGCGTACAAGCCCTCGGGACGGGTCTGAGCCCACAAGATTTTCCGGTCCAACACGCGCAATACCGCTTCGCGGTCGGCGGCGGTCACGATGGGCCAGGAAATTTTGGGGACGGAAGCGGCGACGGCGGGCTGGCCGCCATGAAGGGCGAGGGTGCTCATGCGGGCTCCTTAAAGTAGATTCCTTGGGGCGGTAATAGGTGCGCCATTACTGGTCCCAGGCGTTGGTGCGGGCATCCACCAGGCGGCGCAGCTTGCGTCCGCCGCCCAGGGTGTGGGGTTCGTGAAATTTGAAATCGAACTCGAAGAACTTCTTGGTGTAGTAGCGCCAGCAGTCGGGAAAGCGCTCCTGGATGTTGCGGAAAAGATGTTCTTTGACCGCCTGTTCGTTCGCTCCCGGACGCAACTCCATGTTGAATTCAATGCGGTCGTCGCGGTCGCCGCGGCGGACGATCACCTGCCAGTCGTCGGTGACGGCGGGGATGTCGCGCAGCATTTCCTCGAACCAGTAGGGACTGATATTGCCCATCGAGCAGTTGATCAGCTCGTCGCTGCGGCCGATAATCTTGGCGATGCGGGGCAGCACGCGCAGGCCGCAGGAACATTGGCCGTCGGTGGCCCAACGGGTGATGTCGGCCGAGCGGTAGCGGATCACCGGCATGACCTGGCGGTTGAGGGTGGAGTACACCAGCTCACCATAGCCCTCCTCGTTGGGCGCGTCGATGTCGCTCATCACGCTAAGCTCGCCCACGTGGTAGCCCCCTTTGTCGGGACACTCGACGCCGTTGGCGCCAAACGCCTCGGTCTGGCCGTAGCTGAGGAAGACCCGCGCTCCCTTCCACACCGACTCGATGTAATGGCGGGTGCGCTGGCTCAGGTTCTCGCCGCCCAGCAGCAGAAACTTCACCGGCCACACCCCCTCCTGTTCCGCCACCTCGGTCACGCGCACGATATGAGTGGGCACCCCCATGATCACGGTGGGCTTATAGGTGCGAATGCGCTCGTAGAACTCGCGCGGTTCTACGAAGGCCCCAATCACGTGAAAACAGCCCATCGCCTGAATGGTGTAGAAGGCCGTAAAGGGAGCGTTCCAAAACGAGTAGTCGAAGCCGTCGGCCACCACGTCGTCGGGGCGCAGCCCCAGGTTATACATGCCCACCGCGCCATCCCGGCCGTACTCCACCATTTCCCGGTAGGAAAAATAGACCCTCTTGTTGACCCCCATGCTGGTGCCGGTGGTTTCGAAACCGAATTCCGGCCGGGCACAGAGGAAATCCTCGATCGGGTGGTTGCGTAGATCGTCGGCGGTGGTGAAGAAGTTGCCCAAGTCGGCGTGACTGTCGACGTGGCGGGGGTTGATGCCGAGTTCCTTGAACTTGCGCTGGTAGAACCGCGAGTGCTTGGCGGCATAGCGGACGAGCTGGCGGAACTTGGAGCGTTGCAGCCGCCGCACCGTCGAGGGGGAAAGCATCTTCGCCACCTTCACGCGCTGCTCGGTGGTGCGCAGAAAATGGTGATCGAGATAGCCGAATAGCGAGTCGAGGCTCATGGTCAGTCGAGGCGAAGGATCAAGCTGGAGTTCTGGCCGCCGAAGCCAAAACCGTTGGACATGGCCACGCGCAGGGGGGCGTGGCGAGGCTCGTCGGCGACGATGTTGAGCGCGCAATCGGGATCGGGATGCCGGTAGTTGAGATTGACCGGCATCAGCCCGTCCTGCAAGCAGAGCAAGGTAATGACCGCCTCGACGGCGGAGGCGGCGGTCAGCAGGTGACCGGTCATCGCCTTGGTGGAGCTGACCGGAAGCTGGGCAACGTCGCCGCCCCACACCTGGTGCACCGCCGCGGCTTCGGCCTGGTCGTTGAGGACGGTGCCGGTGCCGTGGGCGTTGAGATAATCCACGTCGGCGGGCGCCAGGCCGGCGTCGGCGAGCGCTCCGCGGATGGCCAGCGCCGCGCCCCGTCCCTGGGGATGGCACTTGGTGAGGCCATAACAGTCGAGTGAACTGCCGTAGCCCGCCAGATAGGCCAGCGGCGCGGCTCCGCGGCGGCGCGCGTGGCCGATCTCCTCCAAAATCACCACAGCCGCCCCTTCGCCCACCACGAAGCCGGTGCGCTCCCGGTCGAACGGGCGGCAGGCGGTGGCGGCTGGCTCATGCGATAGCGCCGAGAGCAGCTCGAACTCGAGCAGGCTGAGTGGGTGTACTTGGGCGTCGGTGGCGCCGGCGATCACCAAGTCGGCTTCGTCGCGCTCGATCAGGCGCTTGCCCAGACCGATGGCATCGTTGCCGGAGGCGCAGGCGGTGTAGCTGGCATAGTGCGGACCGGCGGCGCGGCTGTGCTGTCCCAAACGGGCCAGCACCGCGCTCGGATCGTAGGCGGCGCGCTGCCGCTCCAGTTCGGGCAAGCGGGTCAGCACTTCGGTCGGATCGCTGGTGTCCGCCCAGCGCGCCCGCTGCCGCGCCAGCAATTCCAGGTCGAGCGTGGGCTTGCCCACCGCAAACGACACCGCGCGCCGCGGGTCCGCGGGACCGTCTTGCGGATCCAATCCCGCGGTGGCGAACGCTTCGGCCAGCGCCATCCGCGCCATCGCCTCCTGCCGGCGGTGATCGGTGGGCAGGCCGCCGCCCGGCACCTCGCCCGCGCACGACACGGGAAATCCCTGGGCCTCGAAGGCGCGAATCGGCGCGATGCCGCCGCGGCCCTCGCGCAACGCCGCCCGCGTCGCCTCGAGTCCGATCCCCAGCGGCGAAACAATGCCCGCGCCCGTGATCACACACTGCCGCCTCATGCCGCGCCTCCCCGGCGCTGGGGCGTCCCGCCCTCGCTGGCCAGCCACGCCGACAAACGCAGCGGCTGGGCATGCGGAGTTTCGATCGCCAGCAACGCATGCATCAGGCTGACCGCGGGCGAGGCCGCGACGGCGGCGGGCAGCATCTCGCCGGGCGCATCGGCCACCAACTCGGCGATAACGGGAACGCCGCGGCGCTGTGCGCTCTCCCAATGCTCCAGCACCACCGCCCCCGCCAGCTCGGCGGCGGGATGGGCGCTGAAGGATTGCTCGGGCGAATCGGCGGTCTGGCACAGCATCAGGTCGGCGCGGTCGTGGGTGATGGTCCAGTAGGCTTGCGCCAGCGTCTGGGCTCCGGCCGCACCCCCCGAGGTGAACGTGAAGCTCGGTCCTTGCAGGCCAAACAGCAGCGACGTGTGCGCCGCCGCCATGTTGGCGAGCAGCGTCAGCCGCCGGAACGGATGCAGCTTGTGCAAGCCGAGATCGGCAAACTGGCTCCAGCTGATCGGCTGGCCCGCGGCGCCGGGGCCGGTGGCGGCCAGCACCTGGAGCAGGTCGCTGGTCAGCGGGGTCATGTCGGCCAGCGCGGCGGCGATACCGGCGCGCTCGGGCGTGATCCCCGCGGGACCCAATTGTTCGGCCCCGGGAAGGCCGGCGGCGCGCATCGCCAGCACCGAGGCGGCGGCGACCAATTGAAACGTCCGGTGCATGCTGCGCAGCAGCTTGGGGCTGCGCACGTACTCCGCCGGGTTGAACCCGGGAATGCGTTCGCCCGCACTGCCCGGCAGCCACCGCCGGTACGCTTCAATGCCAACGCCACCGGGCGACAGCGCCCCGGCTCCGGTGATCGCCACACGGCGGCGCGGCAGCGCGCGGCGCTCGGCGCAAGCGGGTGGAGTCACGCGTGCAACCCCCCATCCACGCTCAGGATGTGGCCGGTAATGTAGTTGGCATCGGGCGAGAGCAAAAACGCCACCGCGCCGGCGACCTCCTCGGGCTTGCCATAGCGGCGCAGCGCGATCGCCGCCAGGATCTGCTCGCCCGCAAGCTGGCGCACGCCGTCGCTCATTTCGGTTTCGATCATGCCCGGCGCCACCGCGTTGACGGTAATGTTGCGCGGCGCCAGCTCCACCGCCAGCGCCTTGGTCAGCGAGTTGACGCCACCCTTCGAGGCGGCATAGTTCACCTGGCCACGGTTGGGATGTTCGCCGGATGCGGAGGAGATGTTCACGATGCGCCCACGCCGTTGGCGCACCATGATCTTGGCCGCCGCCTGGCAGCAGTGGAACACGCCGTTGAGGTTGGTCCCGAGCACCGCCTGCCACTCCGCCGCCTCCATGCCCAAGAGCAGGTTGTCGCGCACGATGCCGGCGTTGTTGACCAGCGCATCGAGCCGGCCCCATGCCTGGTGCGCCTCCGCCACCAATTGCTGCGCGGCGGCGGCATCGGCGACGTCCGCCTGAAACACCCGCGCCTCGCCCCCCTGGCGCCGGATCTCCTCCGCCACCGCCTCGGCTTCACCCGCCTGCGAGCGGTAGTTCAACGCCACCCGCGCGCCTTCGGAGGCGAGCCGGAGCGCGATGGCGCGCCCGATGCCGCGGCTGGCGCCGGTGACGAGAATAGCCTGCTCAGCAAGACGCATAGGAACACTACTCCGGATGGCGCCGGCTCTAGCCCGCGCGTTGCAGGATCAGCGAGGCGACCGTGCCGCCCAGGCCTCCCGCGTTCAGCAGAATGCGGCGGAAGGAGCCCGGACGAGCCGTGCCGCGCACATAGTCGAGCCCGAGATCCGGGTCGGGATGCTCGCAGTTCAGGATGGGCGGAATGGCGGCGTCCGCGCCCAGAGACCCGAGCGCCGCGATCACCTCCAGCGGCCCCGATCCGGCGAGCAGGTTGCCGGTCATGGATTTCACCGCCGTCACCGGGGTGTAGGCGGCGCGGGCGGTAAGCAACTGTTGCAGCGCCTGCGCCTCGGCGCGATCCGAGCGGTCGGTGGCCAAGCCTTGGGCGAAGACCGCTTCCAGGTCCCAGGCGTCGAGCCGGGCGTCGGCCAGCGCCGCCTCCATGGCGTCGCTGAACGCCCCGGCATCCTCGTTGGGCCGCCCGGCAAGGCCGGAACTGGCGGTGCCGTAGCCACACAGCTCGCCGTAGATGCGCGCGCCGCGCTGGCGCGCGTGCTCCATCTCCTCCAGCACCAGGAAGGCGCCCCCTTCGGCGGCGACAAACCCGGCCCGGTCCCGGTCAAAGGGACGGCTCGCCGCCTGCGCGGCGCCGTTGCCCAAATACAGCAAGCCGCTGGGCTCGAAGCTCTCCAGCCGCTCCTCGTCCAGCAGCGACTCGTACCCGCCGGCCACGGCCACGTCGGCGCGGCCGTAGCGGATGGCGTGGAAGGCCTCGCCCAGCGCCATGGACCCGCCCGCGCCGCTCATGCAGATATTGGCGTTGGGGCCCTGCGCGCCCAGCTTCAGGCTGACAAAGTACAGCACCAGGTTGGCCAGGCTTTTCAACAGCCAAAGCGGGTTGATGGTGGCGATGCCCTCGGCCCCGAACTTGCCCAGATCCAGACCTTGGTCGGTGTAGGAGAGGTCGAGGCCGCGCAACAGCTCGTCCCGGTCCCCGGCGTGTCCGGGGGAACCCACGAAGCAGGCAATGCGCGCCGGGTCCAGGGCGGCCAGCGCGGGCGAGTTCTCCAGCCCGGCGTCGCGCGCCGCCAGCTCGACCGCGGCCACACCCAAGCGCACCGGCCTGGTCATCAGCTTCAACGACTTGGGGTCGGAGATGTACTGGCGCGGTTGAAAATTGCGCACCGCCCCGCCAATGCGCGTGCGATAGGCGTCGAGCGGCAGGTGGGGCACGTCGCCGATGCCGCTCACCCCGGCGCGCAGCGACTGCCAGAGCTGCTCCGTGCTCTGCCCCAGGGGCGAAACCAAGCCCACGCCGGTAATGGCGACGGCACGGCGGGGCGCCGCCTCGCCGTTGGGGCGTTCGCGTTCGGCGTCGGTGGGGGCGGGGCTAGGGGGCATAAGCGCGAAATACCAGGCTGCCGTTCGAACCGCCGAAACCGAACGAGTTGGAGACCACGGTGGATACCGGCTGGCGGCGCCCCTGGTTGGGGACGTAGTCCAGGTTGCACACCGGATCGGGATGCTGGTAGTTGATCGTCGGCGGAATGTAGCCGTTCTTGATGACCAGGGTCGAGATAATCGCCTCGATGGCGCCGGCGGCGTTCACCATGTGCCCGGTCATGGACTTGGTCGAGCTGATCGGGATGCGCGTCCGCTCGCCAAAGCAGCGCTTGATCGCCACCGTCTCGCTGGCGTCGTTCTGCACCGTCGAGGTGCCGTGCGCGTTGATGTAGTCCACCTGCTCGGGCGTGATGCCCGCATCCGCCAGCGCCGCGCGCATGGCCAGCCAGGGCCCCTGGCCGTCGGGCGGCGAGTCGGTGATGCGGTAGGCGTTGATCGAAGCGCCAAAACCGGCGAGTTCGGCGTAAATGCGGGCGCCGCGGCGGTAGGCGTGCCAGGAATCCTCCAGCACCAGCATGGCTCCGCCCTCGGCCAGCACAAAGCCGTCGCGTTCCCGGTCAAATGGCCGCGAGGCGCCCTGCGGGTTGGCATTGTTCTTCGACAGCGCCCCCAACAGGATGAAGCCCGCCACCATGGTGGGCTCCATCAGACACTCGGCGCCGCCCGCCAGCATCACATCGGCCTCGCCGTGCCGGATTTTGTCCAGCGCGTAGCCGATGGCCTGCGAGCTCGACGTACAGGCGGTGGATATCGTGGTGGCGGGGCCGGCGGCCCCAAACTGAGCGGCCAAGGCATACGCCAGCCCGTAGGGGGAATATCGCAAATACTCCCAGGCCGGAACCTGGGCCAGCGCCGCGCGCCGCTGTTCGAGCTGCTCCGGAGCGGCGACCCGCAGCTTGCGTTGCGCCAGCTCGGGCAGCAGGCTGTCGCGCCGCCCTTCCGTCCCGAGCGCGACGCCCATGCGCCCGGGCGGGTAGGCGCCCTCGCCCGGCTTCAGGCCGGCGTCGGCCATGGCGGCACACGCCGCCACATAGCCAAAGGCGTTCTTCCGGTCCAGCGCTTCGGCAATCGCCGGCGGCGCCGCGGCCCGTACCCGCTCCACCGCAAAATCCTTGACCTCGCCGCCAATGCGGGTTTCGAAGGTGGAAGCGTCGAACAGGGTCAACGGGCCGATCCCGCAGCGCGCCTGCTCCAGCCCCGCCCAGGTCTCCGCCACGGTCGCGCCGAGCGGGGTGATCGCGCCGATCCCGGTCACCACCACGCGCCGCCGTCCCGCGCTGGGACGCCCCTGCCCATGCGCGCTCATGCCACCTCCCCGCCGCGATTCGGCGCGCCGGGCATGGGCAAATCGCCAAACAGATTGCGGTTCACCTGTTCCGCCCAAACCTCCAAATGCGGCCGCGCCTGGGGCGGAATCACCCCCGCGCCCTGGCCGGTGTCGTAGCCCAGCATCAACTCCGCCGTCGCCACCAGCGTGTCGTTCACCTTGACCGCACCCTTGCACCGTCCTGCGCCGTCCACCATCGCGGTGAGCTCGGCCCGGATCACCATCGTGTCGCCCGGCCGCACGAAGCGCCGGAAGCGCGCGTTCTGGATGCCCAGCAGCACCGGCAGCACCTTGTCGCCCGTCTCGGCCAGGACGCTGTAGGTGATCAGCCGCCCCGCGAGCTGTGCCATCGCCTCGACGATCAGCACCCCGGGCACCACCGGGAACCCGGGAAAGTGGTCGGCGAAATAATCCTCGGTCATCGCCGCGCACTTGTGCCCAACGGCGTAGGCGCCGGGCTTCATCTCGACGATGCGATCGAGCAGCAGGTAGCGCATGGGGGGCCAAAGCGCCGGGGTCAGCCGGCGGCGGTCTCCGACTCCAGCTCGCCAATGCGCCACGCCACCAGGCGGGCAAACGTCTCCGGCGTGAACAGCGCCGGAATCTCGCGCGCGGTCAGCCCGGTCTTGAGCCGGCCCGGGTCCACTTCCGGCATCAGGATGCGCAGCCGCTCCAGCGCCGCATCGGTGAGCACGCCGTTCTGCTGAAACTCGGCGTCGGTGAGCGACCCCTGGGTGGCGCGCTGAATCCCGCCGCGCGGAATCTTGATCCCAAACGCCGACTCCAACCGGAACAGCAGGTCGAGGAAGTCGAGCGACTCGGCGTTGAGGTCGTTCATCAGGCTGCTGGTGGGCTGGACTTCGCTTTCCTCGCGGCCCAGCACCTCGGCGATGGCACCGCGCACGGTGGTGAGGATCTCGTCGTGGCGCGCGGCCAGTACGCGATCGGCGGTCTCGCGGATCTTGAGCACTTCGTTGGCATTCGCGCTGTTGGCGTCAGGCATGGGGTATGGACTCCTTGGAGTGGGTAAGTGCGGCCGGTTCAACCGACGCTGAGCAGCGACAATCCGCCGTCGGCGATGATGGTCTGGCCGTAAATCCAGTGCGCCGCATCGGAACAGAGGAAGGCGGCTACTTCGGCCAGGTCCTCGGGCGTGCCAATGCGGCCGGCCGGCGAATGCTTCTCGCAAGCCTCTTTCATCTGCGAATAGTTGGCGAACAGCTTCAGGGCGTCGGTGTCAATCGGGCCCCCGGACAGGGTGTTGCAGTTGATGCCGTACTTGCCCAGCTCGACCGCCATATAGCGGGTCAGCGCCTCGGTGGCCGCCTTGGTGACGCCGATGGAGGCGTAGCCGGGAATGTAGTGCTGCGATCCGAGGCTGGAAAGGCTCAAGATCTTGCCGTTGCGCCCCTTCATCAGCGGCACCGCCTTTTGCGCGCTGAGCAGCAGCGCGTTGGTGTTGCCGGTGACGGTATGGTCCCAGCCCTCCAGCTTTTGCCGCAGCACCGGGCCGTAGGTGGCCACGTCGATCGCGTTGTTGACGAAGATGTCGAGGTGGCCGAACTGCGCTTGCACGGCGGCAAACATCTTCTGGATGCCGTCCGGACTGATGGCGTCGGCGTTGACCAGCTCGGCGCGCCGGCCCAGGGCGCCGATCTCGCCGGCCAGCTTGCGCGCCGCATCCTCGCTGGTGACGTAGTTGATCACCACGTCGGCGCCGCCTTGCGCCAGCCGCAGCGCGATGGCGCGCCCAATGCCGCGCGCCGCCCCGGTCACCAGTGCCACTTTGTCTTGCAGTTCCGCTTGCAATTGCGTTCCCCTTATTGCGTCGTATACACACGGCGAGCCGCGCCCGGAGTGCTCCGGCGCGGCCCGGCTCACCTATTCTACGCTGGCCGAGCCGCCGAATCGGTGCTCCACACACCCGACCGTGGTTCTCGGCGCCCGGTGGCGAAGGTCCTAGCGGCGCCCCGCCAACACGGGCGCGGCCGCCAGCTTCGGCGCCATGGCGTGGAACGCCTGCTGCAACTGCTGGTACTGCGCGCCCAGATCGTGCTCGGGCTGCCCGTGGCGGGTCTGCGGGCTCTTGAAGTAGAAACCCAGCCACTCCAGCACCCCGCCCTGGCCGGCGCGCTGCGCCGCCGCGCTCAGCAGCGCCAGATCGAGCAACAGCGGCGCCGCTAGAATGCTGTCGCGGCACAAGAAGTTGATCTTGATCTGCATCTGGTAGCCCAGCCACCCGACGATATCAATGTTGTCCCAGCTCTCCTTGTTGTCCCCGCGCGGCGGGTAGTAGTTGATCTTGACCTGGTGCGAAAGCTTGCCGTAGAGCTCGGGGTACAGTTCCGGCTGCAGGATGTGGTTCAGCGCCGAGAGCTTCGACTCCTCCTTGCTGCGGAAGGCCGCCGGATCGTCCAGCGTGGCGCCGTCGCCGTTGCCCAGGATGTTGGTCGAGAACCAGCCCGCCAGCCCGAGCATGCGCTGCTTGATGCCGGGGGCGAGAATGGTCTTGAGCAGCGTCTGGCCGGTCTTGAGGTCCTTGCCGCTGATCGGGCAGCCGTTGTGGGCCGCCAGTTCGGTCATCACCGGCATGTCCACCGTCAGCGTCGGCGTGGCGTTGACGAAGCTGCAGTGCTCCTGCAGCGCGGCGTAGGCGTAGATCATGCTGGGCGCGATCGTGGGTTCGTTCTCGCGCATGGCCGCCTCGAAAATGTGCAGGCTCTGGTGCGCCGGGCCGACGGTCAGGAAGACCTCGGTCGAGCCGCACCACATCACGACGACCTGCTCCAGCTTGTGCTCTTTCTTGAAATTGCGGATGTCCTGGCGCAGCGCCTCCGCCTGTTCGAATTTGTTCGTCTGCGGCTTCACCCGCTTGCCCTCCGCGCGCCGCAGGTACTGCGGATCGTGAATGCCGGGCATGGGCTGGATCGCTTCCAGCGCCGGGCGGGTGGCGGCGAGCAGCA
>DATNAC010000051.1:0-4069 GCA_035573035.1 Terriglobales bacterium | reverse complement strand
GCCCCGGCATTGACGTAAATCACATCGCTCTGCGGCAGTTCTCCCTCGGCGCCGGAACGGCCCTCCAACCGCGCGTTCGGATATTCGGCAAGGTTTTCCGCCGCCCTCCGCGCCAGCTCGGGATCGAGTTCAAGACCGGTCACGGTACCCTGCGGCGCAAGCTGGGCCAGAATGGCGGTGTAGTATCCGGTCCCGGCGCCAATGTGCAGCACCCGGTCGCCCGGTTGGACGGTCAGCGCCGCCAGGCACAGGGCGTGCAGGGAGGGCTGACCGTTATTGATATGGCGGTCCGCGTCCAGCGCCACGGTAATGTCCTGGTAGACGAGCTCGGGGTGCTCGGCCGGAATGGCAATGTATCCGGAGGCGGTAAAGGCACGCCAGGGGCCGGGACCTAAAAACTTCTCTCGCGGTGTGGACCGAAAGGCCGCTTCCAGGCGGCCGCCATCCCCCGCCTGGACCTGCGCGGCCAGCAAATGCGCGAAGAACTCGCGGCGAGCGTCTAAAACGTTCATATGTTTATGGTAGGCTTCGGGGAGATTATGGATATTGCCTCCATTTTACGCATCGCGCTGCGCGCCCTGACACGCAACAAGATGCGCTCCTGCCTGACCATGCTGGGCATTGTGATCGGCGTGGGCGCGGTCATCGCCATGGTGGCGGTGGGACGCGGCGCCAACGATGAAGTGCAGCGCCAGATGGCGATCAAGGGCTCCAACGAACTGGTTGTTCAGGCCGGCAGCCACCAGGCGGGCGTGGTGCATGTCGGCTGGGGCGCCACCAAGACGCTGCAGTATAGCGACGAGGTCGCCATTTTGCACGAAGTACCGGAAGTCTCCGGCGCGGCGGCGGCCGCCATGGGGCATCAGCAAGTGGTCTTCGGCGATAACAATTGGGGAACGAATATCGTTGGCACCGAACCGAGCGAGTTCACCATCCGCGCCTGGAGCTACGACCTCGGCGCCAGCTTCAGCGACCAGGACGTGACCGAAGCCAATAACGTCACCGTGCTCGGCGCCACCCCTGAGGCCAACTTGTTTCCCGACGGCTCCAATCCGATTGGCAAGACCATCCGCATCAAGAACCTGCCCTTTACCGTGGTCGGGACGTTGATGCCCAAGGGGCAGTCGCCCACCGGGCAGGATCAGGACGACAACGTCTACGTCCCCTATACCACCTACATTAAAAAGCTGAGCGGGCAGAACTGGCTGCAGGAGATGTTCGTGCAGTGCACCTCCAAGGAATCCGTGGACGCCGCCGAGGCGCAGATCACCTCGCTGCTGCACAGCCGGCACCGCATCCGCGCCGGCCAGCCCAACGACTTCCAGGTACAGAACCTGACCGCGGTGGCCGAGGTGGCCGACGCCGCCAGCAGCATCATGACCCTGTTGCTGGCCGCGATCGCCTCGGTGTCGCTGGTGGTCGGTGGGATCGGCATCATGAACATCATGTTGGTCTCGGTCACCGAGCGGACGCGCGAGATCGGCATCCGCATGGCGGTGGGCGCCACCGAGGCCGACGTGCAGCGCCAGTTCCTCATCGAGGCTACGCTGCTCGCCAGCTTGGGCGGCGCGGTAGGAATCGGGATGGGCGTGGTGGGCAGTTGGCTGATCTCGTCGCTGGCGCACTGGCCGGTGGATGTCTCGCTGTTCTCGATCGTCGCCGCGGCCGTTTTTTCGGCCGGCATCGGGGTATTCTTCGGCTTCTACCCGGCGCAGAAGGCGGCCCGCCTCGACCCCATCGACGCGCTCCGCTTCGAATAGCAGGACCTATGATCGGCGAAACCATCTCGCATTACCGGATTGAGGCCGAGTTGGGCAGCGGCGGCATGGGGGTGGTGTACCGGGCGGTGGACATCCGGCTGCAACGCCCGGTGGCGCTGAAGTTCTTGCCCGCCCGGCTGGGCCAGGATGCCGGCGCGCTGGACCGCTTCCAGCGCGAGGCGCGCGCCGCCAGCGCCTTGAACCACCCCAACATCTGCACCATCTATGACGTCGGCGAGGGTCCCGACGGCAAGCCGTTTCTGGTGATGGAACTGCTGGAGGGCGAGACCATGCAGGCGCGGCTGCGCCGCGGTCCGCTCGCCTCGGCCGACATCCTGGACATGGGCGCCCAAGTCGCGGGCGCGCTGGAGGCGGCGCACGCCCGCGGGATCGTGCACCGCGACCTCAAACCGGCGAATTTATTCCTGACCGCGTCCGGGCCGGTCAAGGTGCTGGATTTCGGCCTGGCCAAGATCCTGCCGACGCATGCGCCAGCCGGTCAGGGCGACGACGCTCCCACCCTGTTTGAGTCGCCGGCGGCGAGCGCGCTCACCCAGGCGGGCTCCACCATGGGCACGGTCGCCTACATGTCGCCCGAGCAGGCGCGCGGCGACGCGGTGGACGCCCGCAGCGATCTGTTTTCGCTGGCGGTGGTGTTGTATGAAGCGGTTACGGGCAGGGGCGCTTTCCCGGGCGCCACCTCCGCCGTGGTGTTCGACGGCATCCTGAACCGCACCCCCGACCTGACCCTGGTGCGCTCGCCCGAGGTGGCCGCCATTTTGCAAAAGGCGCTGGAGAAGGATCCCAGCCTGCGCTACCAGACCGCCGCGGACCTGCGTGCCGACTTGCGGCGCCTGGCCCGCAATTCGGGTTCGTCGCCCGCGGTCACACCGGCCACGGCGGCGCACGCGCCCGCGGCACGGCGCGGCGTGCCCGGTTGGGCGTGGGCGGCGGCCGCCATGGCCGGGCTGGCGGCGCTGGCCGGCTGGTATTTTTTCCGCCCCAAACCCATGCTCGCGGCGACCGATACGGTGGTGCTGGCCGACTTCAACAACTCGACCGGCGACGCGATGTTCAACGGCGCCTTGCGCCAGGGCCTGTCGGCGCAACTGGAACAGACGCCGTTCCTGCACCTGGTCAGCGACGAGCGCATGAGCGCCGCCGAAAAGTTGATGACGCTGGCGCCCAACACGCCCCTTGTGGGCGACGTGGCGCGGCAGCTTTGCCAGCGCACCGCCAGCGCCGCCACCATCGAGGGGTCCATTGCGCAGATCGGCAACGAGTACAACCTCATTCTGCGGGCGGTGAACTGCGTCAGCGGCGACAGTCTGGCCACAGCCGAGGCCACCGCCACCGGGAAGGACCAGGTTCTGGCTTCGCTGGGTGCGGCCGCGCATGCCCTGCGGGCCAAGCTGGGAGAATCGCTCTCCTCCATGCGCCAGTTCGGCACTCCCATCGAGCAGGCCACCACGCCGTCGCTGGAAGCGTTGCAGGACTATACCCGCGCCCGCCAAGCCTTACGCGACGGTGACAACAGCGCCGCGATCGCGCTGCTGCAGCACACCCTGACCCTTGATCCCAACTTCGCGATGGCTTACGCCACTTTGGCCACTGCACAGACGAACTCCGAGGGCGAGGGGAATCCTCCGCCCGAAGCCGTAGCCAGCATCACCAAGGCTTACTCCCTGCGGGATCGTGTGAGCGAGCGCGAGCGCTTTTACATCGTCGCCCGTTACGACGATATCGCGCTCAATGACAGTCTGCAGACGGTGCGCGAGTATCGCACCTGGGCGCAGACGTATCCCAACGATTCCATTCCGCTGGGCAATGCTTCTGTTTCTGAGGACCAGATTGGGTTTCTGGCCCAGTCTCTGGCCGATGCCCAAGCCGCCTCGCGACTGGAGCCGGACAATTTGCTCTTCGCCGGCAACCTGGCGGACGCCTACCGGATTCTGGGGCGCGAAAGCGACAACCAGGCCGCCCTCGCCAGCGCGCTGCAACGCTGGCCCAATAGCGAATACGTGCATCAGATCGCGTTGTTCGCCGACCGCGACTTCCACCTCGCGGCAAGTTGGGCGCACGATCGGGCCTGGCTGGCCACCCGCCCCGACTCGGCCACATTACTGCACATTTTCGCCTGCTTCGATGCCTACGAGGCCGGCCAGGTGGGGCGCCTGCGCCAAGTCGGCAGCCAATGGATAGCGAGTGAACGCCCGGACGATGCGTTCGGCCGCGCCATGGATCAAATCTCCATCGCAAACCTGGAGGCCTTTTTAGGGAATCGCGCCGCGGCCGAGTCCGGTGTCGCC
>DATNAC010000050.1:0-9795 GCA_035573035.1 Terriglobales bacterium | reverse complement strand
TAATTTATGCGCCGGGCGCCCGGCTTCGCCGCCCGGCTCGCATCCCTTCAGCGCGCTGCGCGGGGGCCCCGGCGCCCCGCTTCGCTCCCGCATGGTCCGGCCTCCCGATTACGCGCTCGGCCCCTCTGGTGCGATGAGGGCCGCGGGCCGCGGCTCCGGCTCCTCGGGAATCAGCACCCAGGCCACCGCGTAGGCGAGCACGCCGAAGACCAGCGCCAGCAGCAACGTGACCACCACCCAGAGCACGCGTACCAGGGTGACATCCACGTTGAGGTTGTTGGCGAGGGCCAGGCAGACGCCGCCGATCTTGCGCCCCTGACGCGGACGCTCCAGCGGCAGACGCCGCGAGGGCATACCCGGCTCAAGGGGAATCGCACGACCACACTGGGGACAAAACCGACCCGTTCCCGGCAGAGGGTTGCCGCAACTGTTGCAGTACACCTGCGCACCTCCTGCCGCCAGTATACTGAGATTAGGGAAGGACGGAGATGATGCCACTTACGTCAGGCCGATGCGGCGCTCTCGCGCCGCGGCTGCTGCTGGTGGGCGCCGCCGCCATGCTGGCTACGCTGAGCGGTGCGGCGCAGCAGACCCAGGCTCATCCGCAAGTGCCCATCATCCATGCCACCACGACGCTGGTGGATGTGCCCGTCCTGGTGCTCGACAAGCGCGGCCAGCCCATGGACCAGATGAGCCAGGACGACTTCCAGATCTACGACAACGGCGTGCTGCAGCGCCTGGCCGGATTCGACAACGAGCCCCGCCCGCTCTCGCTGGCCATTGTGGTGGACACCAGCGACTACGACGCCATCGGCCAAGCCAAGCGCAGCGCCCAACAGATCCGCGACATGGTGCTGGGCGCAACCGGCCAAGCCGCGGTCTTCACCCCCGGACCCGAGCCGCGCAAGCTGCTTGACTTCACCTCCGACAGCAACAAAGTGGCGGACGTGCTTAGCCACCTGCAAAAGAGCCCCACCGCCCCCTTGGGCGAGGGCACGATTATCGAGCCGCTCAACCTGGCGGTGCTGGACCTCAAACACCAGCCGCGGGAGCGCACCCGGGCGGCGCTGGTGATCTCGAAATCGAGTTCCAAAACCGGAGCTGGAGCGCAGGCGCTGATCGAGAGCGGGATGAGCGACGCCATCCCGATCTTTCACCTCTCGCCCAACCATCCCAAAGGGATGCCGGACTACGTGAATCCGGACTCGACCTCGCAGCGCGGCACCGGGCAGGGATCGCAGCGGGAGCAGGCGCCGGCGTCTCCGGTGGACATGCACGGCCAGCCCACCTCCTCCGCCGGCAACGCCAACCTCGACCTGGCGCCGATTATCGGCGCCGCCAAGGGACTCGCCACCAAAGTGCTCGCGCCGCACAACCTGGACTACGTGTACGCCAGCGGCGGGGTGTACTACTCGGCCGGGAACGACAACGACTTCGACCAGAAGCTCTCGTTGATCGGCGACGAGCTGCGCACCATCTACCATCTCTATTACAGCCCCAACAACCTCTCCGCCACGGCCGAGCTGCACCAGATCACGATCAAGCTCGACCTGCCCGCGACCGCCAGCGTGGGCAACACCGAGTACCGCCGCACCTACGTGGGCATCCAAGCCACGCCGCATTGATGGCGCCCTCGCCAGCGCCGGGCACGCGCCCGGAGGGAGTCGAGCCCGAGCAGGCGGGCGCCCACGTGCGCGCCATGTTCGACCGGATCGCGCCCACCTACGACCGCGCCAACCACCTGCTCTCGCTCTCGGTGGACCGGTACTGGCGCTGGCGCACGGTGCGCCGGCTGCGGCACGCGCTGCCCGCGGGGGTGCCGGCGCGGGTGCTGGACATTTGCTGCGGCACCGGGGATCTCAGTCTGGCGTTGCGCGCCGGCCTGCCGCAAGCTCAGGTGATCGGCGGCGATTTCGCCCACGAGATGCTGCTGCGCGCCCGCGCCAAGACGGCGGAAGTGGCCTGGGTCCAGGCCGACGGCATGCGGCTTCCCTTCCCCGACGCCAGCTTCGCCGCCGTGACCTCGGCTTTCGGGTTTCGCAACCTGACCGACTACCGCGCCGGGCTGGCCGAGTTCCAGCGCGTGCTGGCGCCCGGGGGGGTGCTCGCGATCCTCGAGGTCTCGCGTATCCGGCTGCCGCTATTGGGCGGGCTGTATAGCCTGTACTTCGACCGGTTGCTGCCGAAGTTGGGGGGCTGGATCTCGGGCGATGCCGCCGCCTACCGCTATCTTCCGGAGTCGGTCACGCGCTTTCCGGCGCCGCCGGAACTGGCGCTTTGGATGCAAGAGGGCGGGTACCGCCAGGTTCGTTTTCTGCGCTTTGGCGGCGGCATCGCGAGCCTGCATATCGGGATTCGCCCCGCTATACTGAATCTGTGAAGATTCTGGTCTGTCTCAAGCAAGTTCCGGCCAAGGACGCCCCCCTGAAACTCGCTCCCGACGCGCGCTGGATCCGCGACGACGTGAGCTATGAGGTCAACGAGCCCGACGCCTTCGCGCTGGAGGAAGCGCTGCGGCAAAAGGAGGCGCACGGCGGCGAGGTGGTGGCGCTCACTGTGGGCCCGGCGCGCGCCGCGCAGGTGCTGCGCGAGGCGCTGGCCAAGGGCGCCGACCGGGCCATCCATGTCGAGGGGGCGAACGCCCATCTGCTCGATTCCTACGCCGCCGCCGAAGCCATCACGCGCGCGATCGCGGGCGAGAGCTTCGACCTGATCTTTACCGGGCTGCAGTCCGACGACGGCGGCTACGGCCAGACCGGCGTGATCGTGGCGGAACTGCTGGGCGCGCCCCACGCGACCATCATCATGCGGATCGAACCCGGCGGCGACGCCAAGCACATCAAGGTCAAGCGCGAACTCGAAAGCGGCAACTTCCAGTACGCCAAGCTGCCCACGCCCGCCGTGCTCACCATCCAGAGCGGCATCAACAAGCTGCGCTACGCCACGCTGATGGGGATCAAGCAGGCCAAGAACAAGCCGCTGGCGCAGGTGAGCCTGGAGGAGATCGGCGTCGGCCCCAACCTCAACCGGCAAACGGTGCTGCGCCTGGTCCCGCCGTCCAAGCGCAAGGGCACCACCATGATCACCGGCACTCCCAAGGAGCAGGCCGCGCAGTTAGTGGAGCATCTCAGGAACGACGTCCGCCTATGATTCTGGTCATTACCGAAACCAAACTCACTGCCCCTGGAAAGTTCAATCCCGCCAGCCTGGAGGCGGTGGCCGCGGCGCAGCAGTTGGGCGCCGCGCTGCAGCTCCCGGTGGCCGCGGTGGTGCTGGGGGCCGACGACGCCGCCCTGGCCGGCGAACTGGCTACGCGCAAGCTGGCCAAGGTGGTGCGGCTGCAAAACCCGGCGCTGGGCGCCTACAACCCCGACGTCTGGGTACAGTCGCTGGTGCAGGCGGTGTCGCAACTGCAGCCGAGGTACGTGCTGTTTCCACACACCTACCAGGTGCGCGACTATGCCCCCCAGCTGGCCACGCGCATGGCCGGCGCGCTGATCAGCGACGTCACCGGCTTCCGTGTGGAGAACGGGCAGCCGATCTTCCTGCGCCCGATGTTCCAGGGGAAGTGGGCGGCCGAGGTCGCCTTTACCGCCAACTCGGCCCCGGGTTTTCTCACGGTGCAGATCGGGGCTTTCCGCGGCGACCAGGCCGAGGCCGGCGCGGCGGCGGCTCCCCTCGAGACGCTCGCGGTGACCCCGGGACCTTCGCCGCTGCACGCCGGCGAGGTCTTCCAGGAGGCCAAGCAGGCGGTGGATCTTACCCAGGCGCCGATCATCGTGGCGGTGGGCCGCGGCATCAAGGAACCCAAGAACCTCGACTTGGTGCGCGAGCTGGCGGCGGCGCTGGGCGGCGAACTCGCCGCTTCGCGCCCGATCTGCGACAGCGGTTGGCTGCCCATGGACCGGCAGATCGGCTCCTCCGGCCAGACGGTCGCGCCCAAGCTGTATTTGGCGGTGGGCATCTCGGGCGCGATCCAGCATTTGGTGGGGATGAAGGGCTCGCGCACGATCGTGGCCATCAACAAGGATCCCGAGGCTCCGATTTTCGAAGTGGCCGATTACGGCGTGGTCGGGAACCTGTTTGACGTGGTGCCGGCGCTGGTGACGGCGCTCAAGAACCAGGCATGACCCATCCCGAGATGCAAGCCGATGTGGTGATCGTGGGCGCCGGCCCCGCGGGACTGGCGTGCGCGCTCCACCTGGCCCGGCTGCTCGACGCCCGCGGCCTCTCCAAGGAGAACATCTACGTTCTGGAAAAAGGCCGGGCGCTGGGCGCGCACCAGCTCAGCGGCGCGGTGATGGACCCGCGCGGGTTGGAGGAGTTGGAACCCGGCTTCGCCGGCGACCCCGAGTTGGGCGCGCTGCCGGTGAAAGACGATGCGCTGCTGGTGTTCACCGAGAATCATGCGGTGCGCTCGCCGGTCACCCCGCCGCCGCTGCACAATCACGGCAACTACATCGTCTCGCTCAACCGGCTGGCGCAGTGGCTGGGCGCCAAGGTGGAGGCGCTGGGGGTCAACGTATTCACGTCGTTCGCCGGACGCGAGCTGCTGTTTGACGGGCCCCGTTTGCTGGGCGTGCGCACCGACGACAAAGGCGTGGGCCGCGACCACCAGCCCAAGGCCAACTTCGAGCCCGGCTACGATCTCAAAACGCCGATCGTGGTTTTCGCCGAGGGCACCCGGGGCTCGCTCGCCAAGCAGTTGCTGGGACACCTTCGGCTCGGGGGCGAGAACCCGCAGGTCTACTCGCTCGGGGTGAAAGAGATCTGGGATTTGCCCGCGGGGCGCTTTCCCGCCGGGCGCGTGTACCACACGCTGGGCTGGCCCTTCCCCACCGACTTGTACGGCGGCGGCTGGATCTACGGGCTGCGGGATAACCAGGTCTCGATCGGGCTGATGACCGCACTCGAGTACCGCGACCCCGCCACCGATCCGCACAATCTGTTCCAGGCGTTCAAAACCCATCCCTTCATGCGCGAGCTGCTGGAGGGGGGCGAGATGGCGCGCTATGGGGCCAAGACCACGCCCATGGGCGGCTGGTACGCGCATCCGCCGCTGGCGGGCGATGCGTGGCTGATCGTGGGCGACTCCGCCGGAATGGTCAACAGCCAGCGGCTGAAGGGCATTCACCTGGCGATCAAGAGCGGCATGCTGGCGGCCGAAAGCGTCTTCGAGACCATGACCGGCCAGGGCAGCCTGCGCGGGTATCCCGCCAAGGTCGAGGCAAGCTGGGTGCGGGAGGAGCTGTGGAAGGTGCGGAACTTCCACCAGGGCTTCGAACACGGCCTCTGGGCGGGGCTCTTCCACGCCGGCGTGCAGCAGGTCACCGGAGGACGCGGGCTGCGCGCGCGCTATCCCTCCCAGCCGGGGCCGGCGCGGATGCGGAAGCTCGGGACGTTGGGAGATCCGCCGCTGATGACCCCGCCGGACGGAAAGCTGACCTTCGACAAGGTCACCGACGTGTTTCACTCGGGCACGCGGCACGAGGAGGATCAGCC
This sequence comes from Terriglobales bacterium, assembly GCA_035573035.1. GTDB lineage: Bacteria > Acidobacteriota > Terriglobia > Terriglobales > SCQP01 > SCQP01. The sequence continues at coordinate 4,293 of DATNAC010000050.1, read as the reverse complement.
CTGCCACCTGCTCATCGCCGAGATGGACATCTGCAACGAGCGCTGCGTGCGCGAGTACGGCAACCCCTGCGTGTCCTACTGCCCGGCCAGCGTCTACGAGATGGTGATCGGCGACGACGGCGCGCCCGAGCTGCACCTCAACCCCAGCAACTGCGTGCACTGCAAGACGTGCGACATCATGGACCCCTACGCCAACATCACCTGGGTTCCGCCGGAAGGGGGCGGCGGACCTTCGTTCGGCTAGGCCGCCGCCGCGCATGCACCTGGTGATTTCGATCTTCGGCGCAACCCTGCTGGTGGTCGCCGCGCTCTTCCCCATCGTCAACCCGCTGGGCAGCTCGCTCATTTTTCTGGGGCTGACCGGAGGCTACGGCCACGCGGTGCGGGCCTCGCTGGTGCGGCGCATCAGCCTAAACAGCTTCCTGTTGCTGCTGGTCTCGATGCTGATCGGCAGCCGGGTGCTGGACTTCTTCGGGGTCTCGCTGCCGGTGGTGCAGCTCGGCGGCGGCTTGGTGGTGATGGCCATGGGCTGGAACATGCTGCAGCAGAACGACAGCGAGCCGCAGCGCACCGACGTCACCGCCGACGACGCCAGCCAGCAGGCATTCTATCCGCTCACGCTGCCGCTGACGGTCGGCCCGGGCTCGATCTCGGTGGCGGTGGCGCTGGGCGCGAACACGCACCGGCAGATGTATCCCTGGGCGGCACAGCTGCTGTCGAGCGTCCTGGGACCGCTGCTCATCGGGGTGAGCGTGTACATCTGCTACAGCTCCGCGGAGCGGCTGGAGCGCTTCCTGGGCAAGACCGGGCTGAGCGTGTTCATCCGGCTGAGCGCGTTCATCGTGCTGTGCATCGGGATCCAGATTTTCTGGAACGGGCTGGCGGCGCTCCTCCACTTGCATTAGGCCGCCGTGGTCTCGCCACCGAGCAGGGTCAGCACTTCGCCGGTGATATAGCCGGAATCGGCGCCCGAGGCGAAGAACACGTAGGCCGGAGCGATCTCCTCGGGTTGAGCGGGCCGCTGCATGGGCACATCGGCCCCGGGCTGGGCCGAGTCCTCGGGTTCTTTGTCCTGTACCTGCAGGGGGATCCAGACCGGCCCCGGGGCGACGCAGTTCACCCGCACCCCACGCTCGACCAGGCTCTGCGCCAACGATTTGGTAAAGGCGTGGATGGCGCCCTTGGTGGCGGAGTAGTCGAGCAATTGACGGCTGCCCTCGAGCCCGGTGACCGAGCCGGTATTGATGATGCAGCTTCCCGGCTCGAGGTGGGGCGCCGCGGCCTTGGCCATGAAGAAGTAGCCGTAAATGTTGGTTTTGAAGGTGCGGTCCCACTGGTTGACGCTCAATTCCTCAATCCGGCCCTGATGCTGCTGGTAGGCCGCATTGTTGACCAGGACATCGAGCTGACCGAACTCGGCCACGGTCTGCTCGACCGCGGCGCGGCAGAACTCGGGGTCGGCGACGTCGCCCGGGATCAGAATAACGCTCTGGCCCACCGCCTGGATTTCGTGGGAAATCTGCTCCGCATCGCCCTGCTCGGCGGGGGTGTAGATCATGGCCACGTCGGCGCCCTCGCGCGCAAAGATCAGCGCCACCGCCCGCCCGATGCCCGAATCGCCGCCGGTAATCAGAGCCACCTTGCCCGCCAGCTTGGCCGCGGGCCGGTATTGCGGCGCCCGGTAACGGGGGTGAGGCCGCATCCGGGATTCCACGCCGGGCGGCGGCTGCTTCTGCTTGGGAAACGGCGGCTTGGGGAACGGCACGACCCCGCCGCGCTCCTCCGCGGGAGCGTGTGCGGGCCGGTGGCGCGCACTACTTTTCTTGGGCATGATGAAAAACGGATGCCGCGCGGGAAGAGGTGGGTTGGGTTGCGGTCCACCGCAACGGCAGGGCTACCAACCCGTGGTGCAACGCCTCAGACCGGTGGCGGAGACATGCGAGACCCGCGCCCAGAGCGGGTCTCGTGTACTGGACCGGAGGTCAAAATTCATTGCCACGGGCTGTTACCAGGGGCGGACACGCACCTCGACATCATGGTCCGGCTTCATCGAGTCGGCGAAGACGTCGGCGCCATTTCCCTCGGCTTCGTAGGGGTAGACCACCTTCGGCTGAAAGTGCGCCACACAGGCCGCGGCCACCTCGGGCGCCATGGCCCGGTCCTCATCCACGGCGATGAACGCGACCGCGATGTTCTTCAGAGCCTGGATCTCGGGCGTGCAGGCGGTATCGCCGGAGATGAAGACGTTCTTCTCGCCGAGGCTCAGCACATAACTCACGCCGCGATCGCTGGAGTGGGCCTGGGCCGAGACGGTCATCGGGATCGGCTTGCCTTCATGACTGATTTGCATGGTTTGAGTGCTGCCTGGCGCCACCACGTGCGAGTCCACGATCATTTTCGAGAGCTGGGCCGGGGCAATGACTTCGGTCGACGGCTTGGAGAGCGCCTGAAGGGCGTTGCCGTCGTAATGGGCGGCATCGGGCCCGGTGAGCACAATTACATCCGCCTTGGGCCATCCGGCGAAGTTTTTGGCGTCGAGCGGGTCCACATAGATCTCAAGCCCGGCCCAGGAGAGCAGAATGCTCGCCTTGGTGAGCGGCTTGATCTGGAGCTCGCCCTGATTGGTCTGCATCACGTCGGTCTGCACGCCGGCATTGGGAAGCTGCGCCCATGCCGTGCACGTGACCATCCCCGCGAACAATCCCCATGCCCAGAGCCGTCGCATGGCCAGTTGGATGCCGGATCAGGCCAGCGGGACATCCCGCCGGACGCGCATCTAAGCGGGACATGTCCCATAAATCTATGATCAACCGGCGCTCCACCTCCTCCGGCAAGGCAGCTTTCAACCCGCCCCGCGGCGCCAACTCGGGTACGGGCAAGCAGAAGCGGCTGGTGGTCTCCACCATGGGCCAATCCCTGCGCCGCGGCGGACGCTCGCGCAACGAGACCATGCCGAACACCATTCCCGCCGGGGTGACGGGGACGGGGGAGCAAGGGTCGTAAGGCGAGTTCAGGCCACGGCGGCGCGCCGGTCGTCAGACCAACCCACCTGGCACCCCCACGCGGCCGGCCGCCGCGTATTGTGTTCGATCGAAAATTGGGAGTGGGCTGAAAGGCGCAGCACGACAGCCAAGTGGAGGGCGTCTCCGGGGCCGGCGATGTGCCCTACTCCGCCAGCGCTTCGGCGGGCGGCACCGCCGCCCCCCGCCAGGCCGGTATGAACGCGGCCAGCGTTACCGCGGCGCCCAGTACCACCACCACGCCGAGCAGCGTCACCACATCGAAAGGCCGCACCCCAAACAGCAGCGAACGCAAACTCGCGGTCAGCGGCACGGCGAACAGGCCGCCCACCACCGCTCCGACGCCGGCGACTCTCAAGGCGTGTTTCACGAACATGCCCTGCACCTCACGCCTCTCCGCCCCAAGCGCCAGGCGAATGCTGATCTCCCGCCGTCGCCTGGTTACGTCATAGGCGATGACGCCGTAAACGCCGATCACTCCCAACATCAGCGCCATACCGCCTGCCAGCCCCAGCATCACCATCGCGAATGCCGCCACCGCCTGCGACCGCGCCGCGACCTCAGCCATGGTTCGCGGCTTGGCCAGCGGCAGATTTGCGTTCACCGCATGCACCGCCTGGCCCAACGCGGCCACCATGGCCTGGGAACCGGCTCGGTCCGAGCGCACCACATACAGCGCGTAAGGCAGGCCCAGGCCGTTGTCGTTCGCCTCCAGCGGCCAGTAGACGGCCGGGGCGGCGGCCTTGTAGGGTCCGTCGTTGCGCACGTCGCCCGCCACACCGATCACTTCGAACCAGGGCTGCTTCGATTCCTCGCGCACCCGCTTCCCGATCGCCGCTGCCGGCCCGCCCCACTCCTCCTGCGCCAGCGCCGCCGACACCACCACCACCGGCCGCTGCCGCTCGATGTCGGTCCAACTCATGTCTCGCCCCGCCAGCAGCGGGATTCCCATGGTTCGAAAATATTCCGGCGCCACCGTGAAATACAGGCGCATCGGCAGCGCACCGCTCGGCATCAAGTCCTTCCCGTCGACCAGGAGCTCGTCCCAGTTGTGCCCCTCGCCCAGCATGGGGATGTCGCTGGCGAACGAAACCCCGCGCACGCCCGGCACCGCCGCAATGCGGTCGGCAATGGCGTGCTCTTGCGCCAACAGCGTTTGCGGGTCGGAGATCAGACCCCGCCGGACCAGCAGCCCAAACGTCTGCAGCGTCACGGGCCGCTGAAAGCCCAGTTGTACCGCTCGCAATGCCGCAAACGACCGCAGCAGCAGTCC
>DATNAC010000049.1:0-5229 GCA_035573035.1 Terriglobales bacterium | reverse complement strand
CAGGGCGGCCCGCCCCCGGCAAGCAATGCAGGCGCGGCCCCCGCGAGCGCAGCCCCGGCATGGGGCTCCGGGGTCCCCATGCCGGGGCGAGCACAAGCGGGGCGCGCGGCGAAGCCGCGCTGGGGCCCGCGCCAATCAATTCAGTAATAAAGGAACAGGTGCTGGCCGATCTGGTTGATGCCGGTCAGATCGGGCGGAGTGGCGAGCGAGGAGTAGAACGAGACGCCGGGGCCGCCGGTCTGGTCGGTGATCACGCCGCCGTAGTTCTGCAGCGCGCGCATGAGGGCCTTGACCGCGGTCGAGACATTCAGGTTATCCACGTTGACGCCGGGGTCGAAGCGGATCTTGGCGCCTTCGCGGAAGATCGCTCCGGGTGAGCCACCGTCGGTCTTGTGCGCGGGCGCCTGATGGCCGATCTGGTTGCTGTTCATGTTGCCGGGCACCACCACGCTGAGGGCGTGGTTGAGGCAGGTGGCGCAGTCGAGCTCGCCCGGCAGGATCACGCCGGCGAGGGCGGTCAAACCGGCGGCGGTGGTGCCGGGGTTGCCGTCGCCGGTGGTGTAGTTGCCTTCGACGATCTGGCCGACGTTGGTGCTGGTGGGCCAGCCGTGGTTATCCACGGTCAGCTTCCAGAACTCGTAGTAGTCGTGGTTGACGGTGTCCACGATCACCAAGTGGCCGTCGTTGGCGCCCCAGGCGCCCACCGAGGGGGTGAAGTAGCCGGCGGTGGGGGTGGGGACGCAAAGGCGGTCGGCGTAGTTGTAGTAGCGGGTGTCGGTGAAGGTGGTGCAGCCGTGCGACCAGTCGGTGTACTGCACCGGGAAGTCGAAGCCGTCGGCGTGGGTGTTGACGTGGAACGGCAAGCTGGACGCCATGCCGGAGATGTTGAGGCCGGGGCCGCCGGGGGCGGAGTAGAGCCACTGGGCGGCGGGGGCGGTGAATCGTTGTCCACTGGGGGCGGAGGATGGTGCCACGGGCGCGGGGGCCGGAGCCGGCGCGGGCGAGGGCGCCGGCGCCGGCGTGGGCAGAGGCGCGGCGATGGGTCGCGGCGTGAGGGGAGCGGTGTCGGGGACGCGGGCCTCGAGCTGCAGGCTGGGACGTTGAGCGGACAACCCGGAGACGAGGAACGCCGCCAGGACTACGGAGAAAACACTGGTTTTGAACAAAGGGGGGACCTTTCCGGCGAGTGGCGCGAATCGAAGTTGTCCTCAGGCTAAGCTGCGCAACTTCCGCCACCGTTCGGGCAAAGCCCCTATGGACGCGGGGAAAAAAGCACTAAGAAAAAGCTCCAGCGCGGATGGAGGCTGCGTGCCATCCGCGCTGGAAACGGATCTAGTAATAGATCCACATGTGCTGGCCGGCGAGGTTGAGGCCGGTCAGGTCGGGGTTGGCGGCAAGCGAGGAGTAGAACGCGATCTGGCTGCCGCCGGTCTGGTCGGTGATGACGCCGCCGTAGAGTTGGAGCGCGCGCAGGATGGCCTTGGTGGCGGTGGAGGCGCTCAAGGTACTGACGTTGATGGAGGGATCGAAGCGCAGCTTGGCGCCTTCGCGGAAGATGGCCCCGCCCACCGAGCCGTCGGTCTTCGACGCCGGCGCCTGGTGGCCCACCTGGTTGCTGTTCTTGCTGGAGGGCACAATCACGCTGAGCGCGTGGTTGAGGCAGGTGGCGCAGTCGAGCTCGCCCGGCATGATGTCGCCGGCCAGGCCGGTGATGTTGGCCGCGGTCGTGCCCGGGGTGCCGTTGCCGTTGAGGCTGCCCATGAAGATGCCGCCCACGTTGGTGCTGGTGGGCTTGCCGCCGCTGGCGTAGAGCTTCCAGAAGTCGTAGTAGTTGCCGGTGGCGGTGTCGACCACGACCAGGTGGCCGTCGTCGTAGCCCCAGCCGCCGACCGAGGGGTAGTAGCCGCCGGCCGGGTTGGGCACGCAGTAGTGATCGCTGTAGCTGTACTGCAGGGTGTCGGTGAAGTTGGTGCAGCCGTGGGTGCCATCGGTTTCGACCACCGGGTAGTCGTAGCCCTGTTTATGGTCGTTGACCTGGAACTGCATGCCGCTGGTGGTGCCGCTGATGTTGAGCCCGGTGCCGGTGGGGGCGGAGTACAGCCAGTTGGCGGAGGCGTTGGGGAAGAGCCGCGAGCCGGCCGGCGGCGGGGTGCTGCCGGAACCGGAGCCGGAGCCCGAGCCGGAACCGCCCGAGCCGGGGGTGGTGATGGTCTCGACCGGACCCTTGAGGTCGGGATTGGAGTAGTAGCTCGACTCCGCCTGCACCGAGTAGGCGGTGCCGGGCGTGAGGCCGGTCACGCTGACGCTATGGGAGGTGGCGAGCGTCCAGTTGGCCAGCAAGCGGGCGGTCTGTCCCGCGGCGGCATAGTGAACCTGGGTATTGAGACGCTGCGACGTCGTCCAGGAAAGCGTGAACGAGGTCGAGGTGACCTGGGAAACAACTGGACTGAGCGTTTGGGCTCCCAGTCCCGGAGCGGCGCACAAAATCAGGCCGCCAAGGCAAACCATCAGTTTCACTCTCATCGGTACTCCCTCATGGCTGGCGCCCTTTCGGGCACCGCGAGTTGAGTACGAAGTGGCGTGAAGTGAGAGTACGGGCGGGCGGCGGCTCACCCATTCCGGGAAACCACTCAGGCGGCGGGAGGAACTCTCCTAGGGTTCCCCCGCCGCCTGAGTGGTTGGGTGTTCGGGATAGGGGAGGCTACTGAGCCGTGGTCGTCTCCGCGCTGCCGGCGAACAGGCCGTTGAAGAGCAGCTTGAAGGTGCCGTGGGGCTGGGCGCGGAAGGTGATTTCCGGGCCCATGGCGTAGACCGTGCCGGCGCCGATCTTGCCGCTGACCACGGCGGCGCCGCCGTTCAAATAGGACTGGCCCCAGGCCCAGCCGCTGTCGAGGGTGTGGTCGCCGTTGAACCAGGCAACGGTCGCGGCGTGATGTTTCAGGTTGGGCACGAGGCGGAAGACCGGGCTGTGGTCGAAGTCCACGTCGGCGGTCTGGGCCATGCCGTAGGCCACCGGCTGGGTGTTGTCGATGGTGATCCGCATGAGCGAACCGGGGATGTAGAACTTGGTGTTGGGCAGCGGCTGCAGCTGCCCGTTGGCGCCCATCTCGGTGAGGTAGCTGGTGATGGGCAGGCCGAGCGCCTCGGCGATGGAGGTGCCGGTGCCGATGGTCAGGACCGTGCCCCCGGCCTGGGTGAAGGCCTGGAGCGCGGGGATGGTCTTGGCCTGGGTGATGGAGCCCATGCGCGCGGCGAGTTCGGGCGGCACGCTGGCCATCTCCGCCGCCGTGGGAGCGCCCCGCCCGCCGCCGCGTCCGCCGCGGCCTCCGGCCGCATTGGGCAGCCCGGAGTCCACAAAGAGCAGCACGTCGTAGTTGCTCCTCAGGTTGCCGGCGTCGAGGATCCGCGGGTAGACCACCTCGTAGGGGAACTCGTACTGTTCGAGCATCCAGCGCACCCATCCGGAGGGCATGCTGCCGCCATATTGATCGTAGAGGCCGATGCGCACCGGCTTGAGTTTCATGGCCGCGCCCTGGGGCGCGGCGGCCACGCCGTAGGCGGGCACGCCCAGGTCCTTGGCGCCGGCTTGGAGGATGGGGGCCACCGCGGCCGAGGCCTTGACGTAGATGGCGCCGGTGCCGAGATCCTTGCCGCCGGCCGACTGCGGGGTCTTCATCCAGTAGACGTCGGCGCCGGCCTTGAGCAGGCGGTTGACCACGATGAAGGAGTTGTTGATCTCGTGGCTGATGAGGTAGCCGGCGGGCGAAGCGGCGTCCGCCACGGTGGCGGCGGGCATGGGCTGGAGCTGGCCGAAGGGCAGTTTCTCAAAGGGCCCGCTGAAGGCGTCGAGCTCGCGGTCGAACTTCACGCCCATTTGGTAAGCCAGGGTCCAGCCGGCGGTGTCGTAAGGCGGGATGGGCGGGCCGCCGGGATAGGTGAAGTCGTTGGGGTAATGCTGGGGCTCGAACATGTCGAGCACAAAGGGGCGGTCGGCCTGCGCCGCCATGACCACGAAGGAACCGGCGGGATAGCTCTTGCCGTTCACCTGGAACTCGCTCGAGGCCTTCTCGATCTCGGTGCCGTTCTTGATCAGGGCGTTGACGAACTTGGTGGCGGTGGCGAAGTCGGCCTGATCGCTGGGGATGATGTAGCCGCGCGGATCGCGGGTCTCGGGGCTGTGCAGGACGGAAGTGTAGTAGGCGGCGTCCACGCTGCCGCGCCCGCCCCCAAACGCACCGCCGCCCGCCGCCGCGCCGCCGCGCGCGCCGCGCCGGCCCGCCGCCGGGGCGGCCTTGGCGACCACGGAATCGAGGGTCTCGATGGTGGCGGGAGTGATGGTCCAGGCGTCCTCGTTGCCGCGCTGGATGGAGTTGCGGCCCATCTGATAGAAGTTGTAGAGCAGATCCTCTTTGTTGCGCGCGGCGTAATCGAGCACGGCGCGGTTGTTCTGCATTTCGTAATCGATGGACTGGCGGTAATGCCAGGGGCCGGGGGCGATGGGCAGCGGCCAGTCGCCGGTGGGCAGCTGCTTGGCGGGCACGAAGGGGATGGTAATGGGGGTGGGATCGCCGATGATCTCGGTCAACAGACCGATGATGTTGTGGAAGTAGGCGGTGGTGCGCACGCCGCCATCCCACCAGGTGGAGTAGCTGGAGCCGCTGCGCATTTCCGAGCCGCCCATGTTCTGTTCGACCAGGCGCTGGTGCATGGCGGTGCCGACCGCTTCGATATCGAGCGGGATGAGGGGATCGAAGTTGTAGTTGAAGGGATCGCGGAAGGGCGGCATGAAGATGACGCCGCCGGCGGGGCCGGTCTGGTGGTGGTTGTAGAGGATCTGGGGAAACCACTCGGTGTAGAGAACCTTGTTCATGTTCTCGGTCTCCTTCATGTTGGACATGTAGGAGTCGCGGTTGTCGTCGTGCCCGACGTACTTGTTATAGAGCGCGGGCAGGCCGGGGGCGTTGGTGCGCTCATTCGGCACCGGGTTGCGCATGTACCAGTTGGCGACCATCTCCGAGCCGTCGGGGTTGATGGGGACGTAAAGTCCGATGTCGGCGTCGAGCAGGCGCAAGGTCTCGGGGTCATTGCGGCTGACCATCTGGTAGATCATCTCGACCAACTGCTGGAAGCCGACGGACTCGCTGGCGTGCAGGCCGCCGTCAATCCAGACCACCGGTTTGCCTTCCTTGGCGAGGGCGTGGGCTTCGGCGTCGGTGAGTCCCTCGGCGC
>DATNAC010000048.1:0-14544 GCA_035573035.1 Terriglobales bacterium | reverse complement strand
CAGGGCGGCCCGCCCCCGGCAAGCAATGCAGGCGCGGCCCCCGCGAGCGCAGCCCCGGCATGGGGCTCCGGGGTCCCCATGCCTGTGCGAGCACAAGCGGGGCGCGCGGCGAAGCCGCGCTGGGGCCCGCGCCAATCAATGTGGCCGCCGGACACGGTTGGATTGCGTTTGCCGGCGGCTGGGCGGTTGGTTTGGCGGCCGCTCTCCTCTGAGCCCGCCGCCTCCGTGAGGCGAGAAGATTCCCGCGGCCGCGACGGTCTCGGGCGGCGCGCTGCCGTGGCGGCGGACCGGGTCGGGAAGGGATGATCGGCGCATCTCAACCTTGGCGGGACAAGAGCCTGGAATGCAGCCGCGTGCGCTGTCGCGCCTATTCGCTGCCGGTTGACCATTATGCGCAAGGCTTGGCGCACAGACAAAGTCGTAGCAACTCCTTGCAGGCCAACATTCGGCATGTTTCGCGCGCCCCCGCTGGCGCCCCACTGCATGGCAGGCCGCGTGCCCTGACTGTGTACGGAAACAGGGATCGGGCTCCCGCTGTCGAGCGGGGGCCGGACATGCCTTGCGACCACCAGGAGATGAAACGCAGATGCTAAGCAGGAAATATATGACTCTCTTCGGGTTGGCCATGGCCGGCGCGTTGACGCTCGGAGCGTCCACCGCGCATGCCAGCCAGATCCCCTTTCAGGGAACGGTCACACTCAACCAGATGGGCAACAGCGCCCTCAATCCGGCGGTCAACTTTGCCTTCAGCGGGTTGACGGTCAGCTCCTTGCCGGCCGGGGATACGCTCAATGGAGCCGCGGTCAGCATCCTCCCCACCGGGAGCGGCTTCATCGTCAGCGGCCCCATCACCACCTCCGGCACCACCAGCACGGCTTCGTTCTCGAGTTCGGGCGGCACCATTAACATGGGCAACGCCGGTACCGGAACGCTCTCCGGGAATATCAGCTTCATCACCATTTCCGTGAATAGCCTGAACCCCGGCGACTTTTCCGTGAACGTCGGCGTATCCGGGCTGACCATCACAGCCGGAAGCAGCTCCATTCTCACCAGTTGGGCGGGCAGCACCAAGGGAATTGGCACGCTGCAGTTCAACTTCGTCAGCGGACCGCAGACGCTGGCGGCTTTGGAGGGCCTGGGCCTCCCCGGCAATGGATTCGACAGTCGGCTTACCGACTCGCTGGCCGGCACGATCGCGGTGCCGGAACCGGCCTCGCTGGCGCTGTTCGGCAGCGGCCTGCTGGGTTTGGCGTTTCTTTTCAAACGCCGCCTGTATACGAGCGATGGTCTGAACTTGCAGGCCTAGGCCCTGCACTACCACTCCGGCGGGCTGACCGGTTTTGTCAGACTCGACTCGCCGGTGACTTCCCGGAAGACGCGCCACCGGACGCGCCTTCCGGGGTTTTTGATTCGATGGGAAGCCTATGTCATTGCCCCTCTACTCCGCGGCGCCGAACCGCCAGATGGTCGCCGAGCCGGCCGCGTACGCAGCCGCATCCTCCAGCCGGGCCGACAGCCGTTGGTCCGTGGGTTCGATGTACGCACTCGGTCTGAGTGCGCTGGCCCTGGTGTACGTCCCGGTACTGATCGGTCTCGCGCACGATTGGGCGACGGATCCCAATTATTCCCATGGCTTCCTGATCCCGTTTGCGGTGGCCTTCCTGGTGTGGCGCGGACGCGAGGCCTGGCGGGTGCTGCCCCTTCGCCCCAGCGTCTGGGGCGGGGTTCTGGCGGTGGCGTCGCAGGCGATCTATCTGGCCGGCTTTCTCGGAGCCGAATATTTCCTCCAGCGCACCTCGTTGCTATTGCTCCTGGCGGCTGGGATCATCTTCCTCTATGGATGGGGGCATCTGCGGATCCACCTGTTCTCGTTCGCGCTCCTACTGCTGGCGATCCCGCTGCCGGCGCTGCTGTTCAATGCCGTCGCCCTGCCGCTGCAGCTCTTGGCCTCGAACTGGGCGGCTTGGCTGCTGGGCCTCTGCTCGATCCCGGTACTGCGCGAGGGCAATATCCTGATGCTCCCGCAGCGGACCTTGGACGTGGCCGAGGCCTGCAGCGGCATCCGCTCCCTGTTCAGCTTGATCGCCCTCGCGATGATGCTGGCCTATCTGTTGCCGGCCCGATTCTGGCTGCGGCTGGCCGTGGTCGTGAGCGCGGTGCCGATCGCGCTGGCCGCCAATGCCTTCCGCATCGCCGCCACCGGCCTGCTGGGACAATGGCTGGGCGCGGCGGCCAGCGAGGGTTTTTTCCACGCCTTTTCCGGCTGGGTGATTTTTGTGCTGGCCTTCGCGGCCCTGGCGGCCGAGACCAGCCTGTTGCACCGCTGGCTGGAAGCCCGTGCCCGCTCCCGCCGGCGGCCGTCTTCCGCCCTCGCCTAGCTTATGTCAGGTAACTTCATGCCCGCCCAACTTCGCCGCCACTGGCTCCTGCTCGTCCTTCTGCTGCTCGTCACCTTTGCCGTTCGGGTCCGCCTGGGCGGCGCCCCGGCGATGCCGCTCATGCGGCCGCTGGCGGAGTTTCCCGCGCACGTCGCGGGCTGGAACCTCACCGGTCAGCCCGCGCTGAGCGCCGATGTCCTGGGTGTGCTCCGGGCCGACGATTACATGGTGCGCAACTACGCCACGCCGCGCGGCCGCCAGGCGCAGCTCTTCGTGGCCTATTACCGCACGCAGCGTGCCGGAGAAAGCATGCACTCGCCCAAGAATTGCCTCCCCGGGGCGGGGTGGGCGCCGATTCAAAGCGACCTGGTGGCGCTTCCCGGCGCGGCCGCGGGGACCATGATCAACCGCTATGTCATCCAGAAGGACGGCGACCGCAATCTGGTCCTGTACTGGTATCAAGCCCAGGGGCGCATCATCGCCAGCGAATATTGGGGTAAGGCGTACCTGGTGTGGGACGCCATGCGCGAAGGGCGCCGCGACGGGGCCATTGTGCGCGTGTTGGTGCCGATGCAGTCGCCGGAATCGGTTGCCACCGCCACCCAGGAGGCGTTGAGTCTGGCCACCCCGAGTCTGGCGTTGCTGCGCGGCTTTCTGCCGGGAGCGCCGCAATCGTCAGGCCGCGGGACGGTCGAGGCCGTACATGCGCAACTTGTACAGTAGGGTCTTGTAGTTGATGTTGAGCAGGCGCGCCGCTTCCTTGCGAACGCCGCGGGCCTGTGCCAGCACTTCCACGATCACCTCGGCCTCGGCCTCGCTCTTGAGTCCGCGCACCAGCGACTTCAGGTCGCGCTTGGGGCCGGCGCCGGGGGAATCCTGCATGGCAGCGCTGCCAGGGGGGCGCGCGGCGAGCGCCGGCGAACCGGCCTGCGACTGCAGTTCTCCCAGCACCAACGCCTCGTCGCCCAGAATGAGGTAACGCTTCACGAAGTTCTCCATCTCGCGCAGATTACCCGGCCAGGAGTGAAGGCTGGAGGCGTGCAGCAGCGCGGTGGAAAATGGCAGCGCCGGCCGCGCGAAGGCTTCGGCGAAGCGGGTCATGAAATGCCGCAAGAGTACGGGTATCTCTTCGCGCCGTTCGCGCAGCGGCGGCAGCTTGATGGTGAACCCGCTCAACCGGTAATACAGATCGGAACGGAAGCGCTGGTCCACGATCGCTCCATGAATGTCCAGGTTGGTGGCGCTGATGATGCGCGCATCGCTGGCGGAGGGCCGGGTGGCCCCCAGCCGGGTGAAGCTGCCGTCCTGGAGGACATGCAGCAGCTTCGCCTGAAGCGATGCCGGCATTTCGCCGATCTCGTCCAGGAAGATGGTGCTGCGATGCGCCAACTCGAACTTGCCCGGCTTGGCCTTGATGGCGCCGGTAAACGCGCCCGCTTCGTAACCGAACAGTTCACTCTCCAACAACTCCACCGGCAGGGCCGCGCAATTGACCTTCACCAGCGGCCGCGGCGCCTGAGGAGAGTGATGATGCAGCATGTGGGCCAGCACGTCCTTGCCGGTTCCGCTTTCGCCCAGCAGCAACACCGGAACATTGAGGTTCGCCACCTGGAGCACCTGCTGGTAGGCGGCCTGCATGGCAGGCCCCGCGAGCACACAGATGCGGTCGCCGAAGTGTTGGACGCCGAGCGGCGCCGCGGCGGCGGCCACCGGTATGAGGCGCAGCAGCGACGCCAAGTCCACGCTCCGTAGAGGCTTGGTGAGGTAGTCGGCGGCGCCCAGTTGGCTGGCCTGTACGGCCTTCTGGGTGTCGTTGACGTTGGAAAGCATGACCACACTGAGCCGGTTATGCGCCGCCCGAAGACGCTCCAGTGTCTCCAAGCCGCTCATGCCCGGCATGACCATGTCAAGCAGCACCAAGTCGGGCAGCGGGTCGTGCTGGACGCGTTGCAGCGCCGCCAGGCCATGGGGAGCCCATTCCACCTCGCACTCGTTCGCTTTGAAACCAGCCGCCAAATAGCTCAGGGTTTCCGGCTCGTCATCGACAATTAGCACGCGACTGCGCATCGGGCACTTCCTCTTTCACGCTCGCCGCAACCGCTTCCTGTTTCCCCTCATCGCCATCCGACGCGGCCGGTGCCGGCCAGCCCAGTCGCTCGGCGCGAGCGGGTCGAAGTTCCTACGGTCGAGACCAAAGTATATTTCCCTTGTCGGGACGCGGGCTGTCCCATTCTGTACACGCTGCCAATACATCACGGAGAATATATGTCTGCGGGAATGAGCAAGGTACGCTCAGGGCCGAGCGCGTGGCCTTGTCCCTCCACTACGATTCCCGGATTCTGCGCAATCCGCCACGCCGTGGAAACGGTGGCGGCGGGAAGCGGGCCGCGGCCGCTCAGAAGCCGCCCATCGACATGAGGCTCGATTGCGGTAGCTGTGCAATAGCGCACATCTTTGCATGTTCGATGAGGCGAGAATACTCGTTGAGAAAGTATCCCCGAGGAAGTTATGAACTGCTTCATCGTTCTCGCGCGGCCAGTGGCGGCAGCTCGCAGATGCCCTGAGCAGAGCGGGCATCCCCTGCCGGCAATCGAAGTCCGGCCTCCGAGCGACCAACGGGAGCGACCCAGGCAAAAAGTGGCCGTGCCACCGCCAAAGAGCTCCCACAATCCGGCCGGTGGTGAAATCGGCACGTTCGAAACCCAGGAAGAGGCGGAATATTTTATGTCGTTAGCCGCCAACTTGCGGAGGTTTCGCCAGTGTGATCTGGCCGTCACCCGGCGCGCAGGGAAATGTGTTCCGATGCCGCATGGCGATCTGCTATCGAACTCGACCGCACGGGTTGGGATCACGGCACGTCGGCCGGCCTTGCAGATTCTCGAGCAGGGCAAGCATCGGCTGCCGGCGAGCGGAGCCGCGCTGGGGCCCGTGCCAACCATGACCCCTGAAGCCGGTGCGATCCGCAAGGCGTTGCCTTGCGACCAACGCCGGGGCCCCCAAGCCGCTGTCAGCGGCTTGGGGTGGCAACGCCGGGGCCCCCAAGCCGCTGTCAGCGGCTTGGGGTGGCAACGGGAGCGACCCAGGCAAAAGTTAGCTGTGCCACCGCGAGGTTACATCGCGTCGTACCGCCGCCAGCGGTAGATGGCGGCGGAGGCGATCCAGCTGAGAGCGAAGATGGCGAGAATGACGTAGCCGAGGTCGCCGAAGTTGCCGTTGAGGCGGGCGACGCCGGTCCAGAAGGGGCCGGCGGACCCCAGGTGGGCAGCGGCCAGACCCAGGACCTCGATGCCGCCGACGGCGAGGGCGACCAGGACCGAAATGCCGGTGATGGTCATGTTGTAGTAGAGCTTGCGCACAGGCTTCTGGAAGGCCCAGCCATAGGCGCCGAGCATGAGCAAATTGTCGGCGGTGTCCACCAGCGCCATGCCGGCGGCGAAGAGGGCGGGGAAGATCAGAATGGCGCCGGCGGAGAGACCCTTGGCGGCTTCCGCGGCGGAGAGGCCCAAGAGGCCAATCTCGGTGGCGGTGTCGAAGCCCAGGCCGAAGAGCACGCCCAGCGGGTACATGTGCCAGCTGCGGCGGATCAGGCGGAACAGCGGACGGAAGATGCGGGCCAGGAAGCCGCGGCCGGCGAGAAGGACGTTGAGATCCTCCTCCGAGGCGGCGCCGCCCTGACGCACGCGCTGGAAGGCGCGCCGCACGGCGCAAAAAACCACCCAGTTGGCGGCGCCAATCGCCAAAAGGAACAGCGCCGAGACGAGCGTGCCGATGGTCCCGCCTATGGCCGCTACGCCCTTCATGTGGTGCTGCAGCGCCAGCGCCGAGACCGCAATCGCCTCGGCGCCGATCACCACCACGGTCGAGTGGCCCAGCGAGAACCAGAAGCCGACGGCGACCGGGCGGCCCCTCTCCTGGGTGAGTGTGCGGACGACGTTGTCAATGGCCGCGAGGTGATCGGCGTCCACCGCGTGGCGTAGGCCCAGGCTGTAGGCGAGCAGCGCCGCTCCCAGCAAGAGCGGGTTGCGGCTGAAGAATATCCAGGCCCAACCCCAAGCCGCCACGTTCAAGGCCACCACCAGGGCGAGGATGCGACGGCCATCCATGGTTACATACCGCGCAAGTTGGCTAGCAACTCGTCGAGCCCGGCACCAGTGCTGGCCGAGCAGGCAATCACGGGCATGCCCGGACGCACCGCTTCGATGTTGGCGTGGAGCAGCTCCAGGTCGCAGCCGGCGGCTTCCGCGAGGTCGCATTTCGTGATGACCGCCAGGTCGGCGGAGTTGTAGATGGTGGGATACTTGAGCGGCTTGTCTTCGCCTTCGGTGACCGAGGAGAGCACCCAGCGCCGGGCCTCGCCCAGGTCGTAGCTGGAGGGGCAGACCAGGTTGCCGACGTTCTCGATGAAGAGCAGGTCGAGCGCCGCGAGATCCCAATCGAGCAGCGCGGTCTCGATCATGCGGGCTTCGAGGTGGCAGAGGGTGTCGGTGTTGATCTGGCGCACGGGCGCGCCGGAGCGGGCGAGACGGCGGGCGTCGTGGTCGGTGGCGAGGTCGCCGACCAGGGCGGCGACGCGGGCCGCCGGGGCCAGCCGGGTCAGGAGCGCTTCGAGCAGGGCGGTCTTGCCGGAGCCGGGGCTGGAAACCAGGCTGACCACGCGCACGCCGGCGGCTGCGAAGCGCTGGCGCAGGGCGCGGGCGCGGAGGTCGTTGTCCTTGAGGATATTCCTCCGAACTTCGATGATCCGGGGCGTGATCGTCGATCGCAGGGGTCGCGCCGTTTGCACTGTGGGCAAAGTCGGCGCGCAGGGCCGCAAACTTCCGTAGGGCGGCCCGCCCCCAGCAAGCAATGCAGGTGCGGCCCCCGCAAGCGCAGCGCTGGCATGGGGCTCCGGGGTCCCCATGCCGGTGCGAGCATAAGCCGAAGGCGCCCGGAAGCGTCGGGCGCGTGGCCTTCCGCGCTGGGGCCCGCGCTCATCAATTGGGGTGCTCACAACTCAGCGGCCTCCAGTCCGATGATTTCGAGCTCGCGTCCGGGCGTTGCCTCGGTGACCAGGGCGGTGCCTTCGAGCGGCGTGCCCTGGCAGGCGAGTTGGTAGGAGAAGGTGAGGGCGTCGGCATTGACGCCGCTGAGCGCGCCCAGACGCAGGTGCACGGCGCGTACTTTGAGCCCGGGGCGGGCCGCGCACTCTTCCTCAACCCCGTCAATCAAGCTCATGGCGAGCGATAACTCGTGCATGGCCTACATCATGTATATCTTGAGCTCGCGTTTGAGGTCGGGGCCGAGGGTCCAGGCGGCATAGGCGGCCAGTCCGGCCAGGGCGGTCCACAACAGTGCGGCTTTCATGCGGCGGTTACCTCCAGGGGGGATGCGGGATTGAGTTCGTGAATCAGGGCTTCGATCATGGCCACGGCGGAGGGGAGGGCATCGGCCACGGGCGGGCTGAGTTCGCCGCCGGTGGGCTCGAGGCTGGCGGGCTCGCAGCCCACCAGGATCATGCGGGGCAGTTTGCCCGGCACCTGGGCGGCCATACGCCGCGCCAAGCCGCGTACCTGTTCGACCGTGGTGCTGTGGGGCTGGATGTCCTCGGTCTCGGGATGGGGCGCATCATCGAGATCGATGCGATACAGGCAGCCGGGCTCGCCGCCGCGCGCGGCGGCATCGAGCAGCACGGCATGGTCCCAGTCGTCGAGCAGCATGAAAGCCAAGTCGAGGCAGCGGATGCCGAAGTCGTGGACGGCCACGCCCTCGGGAAGGGGACGGCGGGCCAGGGCCTGGGCGGCTTTGACGCCAAAGGCGTCGTCGCCCAGGAAGATGTTACCGATGCCGGCGACGAGGATCCGTGTGTTCATGCCATGCCTCCCGCCGCGCCCAGCGGTTCAATCTCTTCGGTGGTATAGAAGAAGCGGTGGCCGGTCTGGCGCAGTTCACCCAGGTCGGCGCCGGGGTCGTCATCGGCGATCACCGCGACTTGCACATTGCCCTCAAGGTCCTGCTCGATGGCTTGGATGCGGGCGGCGCGGCCGTCGAGTACCTGGTCGAACATATCGCGGCGGGAGCGCGGGTGGAGGCGGACGCGGTCGCCGACGCGGAGCTCGACGCCTGCGAGGCGGAGGCTTGCGGGGGGCGTGAGGCGGACCACGCCATGCAGGCCGGTCAGCGAATCAGGATGGCCGCAGCGCGCCAGGATGCGGGCGGCCTCGCCGCCGGCGGCGCGCGCCTCGGCCTTTTCGGCGTCGCTCAGGGTCAGGACGCGGAGCAGCAGCATCTCATCCATCTCGGTGGCGTCGCAGAAATCGCCCAGGCTTTGGGGGGCGATGCGGGCGTAGTCCTCGACGATGATGGGGGCGGCGAGCAGGTAGCGGCGCTGGCCGGGCGGCCCGGCGAGGGCGGGGTAGACGCCCTGGCAGCGGCAAGCGGCCGCGGCCTCGGCGAGGGCCGCGGGTGGATCCTGCGACGAGACAAAGCCCTCGTTTGCGCCGGCGTCCTCCAGGCCGCAGCGCAGGTGGCAGGATTCGAAGGCCAGGGCGAGGGCGGCGTCGCGGTCTGGGGCGAGCGCGGTATCCAGCCGGCTGGTGTTGGCCACCTCCACCCCCAGGCGCCACAAGCCGGGACGGAGTTCGTTGAGCGAAGCTGAAGTTTGCAGGCGGAGTTCGTCCCTCACCATTCGCGGGGGTCGCGCCGTCTGCCCTGCGGGCAAACTCGGCGCGAAGGGCTGCGAACCGGGTTCCCACCGCGTTCTGCGCGGTGGGGTGGCCGTCATTCCGCGGGGCGGCCCGCCCCCGGCAAGCAATGCAGGCGCGGCCCCCGCGAGCGCAGCGCCGGCATGGGGCTCGACGTGTCCGCCTTCGGCGGGGATGGCAATACAGCGCTCCGTGCCCTGATGCAGAAAACAAACCTCCAGGGCGACGCCGGGCCGGTGCGCGGCTTCGATCAGCGTCTCGAGGCGGAAGCTGCAGGGTTCCTCGGCGAAGGCCGGCGGGTAGAGCGTGCCGAAGGTCCAGCGGTGCTGGTTCTTGAGCGCGCTGGGGCGGTAGGGGTAAAGGACTTGGCCCTCGTAGAGGACCGCGCGGGCGAGGAGAGCCAGCGGTTCCCAGTTCACGCGGCCTCCTTGCGAGCGCGCTGTTCGAGCAGGGCTTCCAGTGCCGCTTCCCAACTGGTCAAGCCGCGTTCGGTGCGGAAGCGGCGCAGGGACTCCCAGCTGCGGCGCGGGAGTTGCAGCCAGACGCAGCCGGGGTAGTATGCCTCCATGCACTCGCGCCAGAGACCCGCGGGCATCCGGTAGCTCGCCTCAAGATCCCAGCCGAGCGGGGCGGCTTGCACGGAGTCCGATGGACTTTGGTAAAACACCGTGCCGCTGAAGAGAAGCCGCAGTGGGATGTGGGCCGGGGGCGCGCCAGGATCGAGGGCTTCGAAGTACTTGGTCGAGGCCAGGGTGAAATCGAGGCTGCAGGGCAAGAGCACCTCGGCCACGGTGGTGCCGCGAAAGCCGCCGACCATGGTGGTGACCTGCTGCCAGGTGAGCGGCTGCAGCGTCTCGCCCCAGCGTTCCGGGGCGGCGAAAATTTCGAGCAACCGCTCCCGCTCGGCGGGAGAGTAACCGCGGCGCGCGGGCTCGATCTGTACCTGGCAGCGCACCAGCATGGAGTGTATGGGCTCGGGTTTGGCATTCACCACGCGCAGCGCCAGTGCAAGCGTGGGGGTGAGGGCGCGCTCGAGCGGACGAATTCGCTCCACAAAGAACCCGATCTCAGGCAATGCGCGCCTCCCGCGCCAGCTCGGCGCAGAACTGGGCCAGGCGGCGCTGCACTTCGGCTCCGCCGCTCAAGCCGCGCCACACCGAGCGGATCACGCCGGTTAGCTCGTAGCAGCGGTCGAGCGGGGTGACAAAGGCGAGATGCGGCGTCTGCATGCGGTTGACGAGCAGCGCCTCGACGTCGGGGACGAGCCGCGCCAGCTCGGGGTGCCGGGACTCGATCACCGCCCAGACGTCAGCCGGGAGCGCGGCGGTTACCGCGCCGGCGGGGCTGGGGAAGGCCGCCAGCATGTCAGGCGACTGGCTCGTCCGGCTGAGGAAGGCCAACCGGATGGGAATTTGCAGTGAGGCCCACTCTTGCGGGCTAAGGTCGAAGTTGGCGAGGAGGCGGCTATCGCGCGGCAGACGCCGCTTGTGGGTGCTGGTGGAGTCGAACAGCAGGGCGCAGGCGGTGCAGGCGCACTCCAACTGCCGCGTGGACACGTCGAGGAGGTGCTCGTGGCGCGGCTCGAGCGGGTGGGCGCAGAGCGCGCACCGCTCCGGCCGCGGCGCCGGAGGTTGGGGGCGCAGCCGGCGCAGGGCGGCGATGGCGGGCGAGGTCATGAGCTCACGCCGGCGGCAGATGCGGCATGCCGGGTAGCAGCGGATCCCGGAGCTTGGCGTTGATCGCGGTCGAACTGCGGGCGGTGCGGGTCTTGCCCCGGCGTCCTTTTTCCGGGCTGCGCAGCACCGTCTCCTCGCCTTTTTTGGTGCCGGGCACATGCGCGGGCGTATCGTAGCTGGCGCTGGCGCGGCCGATGCGCAGGCGATGGCCGGTGACGTACTCTGGGTGCCGGCGAACCTCCTCTCCCGCGTGTGGCCGGACGGGTTCGCCGTGGGCATGCTCCAGGTGGGGGCGGTGCGGTTCGGGTTCTTCCTCTTCCCGGCGGAGCGGTTGCACGGGTGCCATGGTCGTATCTCCTTAAATCGCGTTCGCCCGCCCGGTGGCGAGTGTCTCCAGCCGAACGAAGCTGCCGCCGCCGCTGGGCGGCGGGCTGGTCCACAACTCGACCGCGTCGGCGCGGTCCAGGCCATGCAGTTCGAGCAGCGCCGCCACCTCCGGGGCGCGCTCCCACGCCGCCCGCGCGGCCTCGAGGTGCGGCGCCCCGGCCGCCGCGGCCAGGAGGCGGCGCAGGCCGCGCTCGTGTAACGCCATCACCCGGCCGAAGAGCTCGAGCATATCGGCGCGCAGCTCCGGATCCGCAATCGCTTCACAGCGGCTGACGAGGTAGGGGATTCGCTCCTCTTCGCTCATTTCATGACTCCGAACATCGGGGTGTGGTCGACCTTGACGGTGCGGCCGCTGCCCACGTACATGTGGACGCCGCAAGGGAGGCAGGGGTCGAAGCTGCGCACCGCGCGCATGATGTCGATGCCCTTGAATTTGTCGGGCGCGTTTTCCTCAAAGATCGGGGTGTTCTGCACCGCGTCCTCGTAGGGGCCGGCGGTGCCGTAGCTGTCGCGCGGGCTGGCGTTCCAGGGGGTGGGCGGATAGGGATGATAGTTGGCGATCTTGCCGCCGCGGATGACCACGTGGTGGCTGAGCACGCCGCGCACCGCCTCGTGGAAGCCGCAGCCAATGGCCTCCTCGGGCACGGTAAAGGGCTCCCAGGTGCGGGCGTCGCCGCCGAGCAGCGTGGCCATCGCCTTCTCATAGAAGTGCAGCGCCATGCCGGCGGCGTAGGCCTGGAAGTAGGTGCGGGCGCGGTCGCGCTCGATGGCGTTGGACCACTGCGGGATTTTCCACTCGTAGCGCGCCTCGGGCAGATCGACCGTGCGCGGCAGGTGGATGACCACGCTCTTGCCGGTGGCCTGAACATAGTCGGTCTTGACCAGCCCTTGCAGCGCGGTGGACCAGAGGCGGGCGATGGGGCCGCCGCCGGTGTCGAGCGCCAGGTACGCGCCGGTCTTTTTGTCGAACCAGCGCGGCGACATCACCCAGGTGTAGCGGCCCTCGAAGTCGCGCTTCTGGGGACGCGGAGTGGTGGTCTGGTTCCAGGGATGGCGCTGGTCCACCGGGTTGCCGAGCGGATCGTGGCGCACGAAGGTTTCCTGATTGGCCCAGTCCTCGTAGTAGGAGCTGCCCAGCAGGATGCGGATGCCGAGGTTGATGTCCACCAGGTCGTTGGTGACGAGCTTGCCGTCCACGATCACGCCGGGGGTGACAAACATCTTTTTGCCCCACTGCGCCATGGTCTGGTAGCGGTAGTCGCAGTGGTCGGGGTCGTTCCACGAGCCCCAACAGCCGAGCAGCACCCGGCGTTGGCCGACCTTTTCGTAGCCGGGCATGGCCTGGTAGATGAAGTCGAAGAGGTCGTCGTGCAGCGGCACCACGCGCTTCATGAAGCTGACG
Source organism: Terriglobales bacterium (assembly GCA_035573035.1). Taxonomy (GTDB): domain Bacteria; phylum Acidobacteriota; class Terriglobia; order Terriglobales; family SCQP01; genus SCQP01. Next base: position 2,021 of record DATNAC010000048.1, on the reverse strand, counting down.
TACTTCATCAGCCGCACCAGGTAGTCGGTGAACAGCTGCGGGGTCGCCACCGTGCCCACGCCGCCGGGATAGAGGGTCGAGGGGTGGACGTGGCGTCCCTCCATCAGGCAGAACATCTCGCGCGTCAGCCGGCTCTTCTCCAGCGACTCCTTATAGAAGGCGCCGGTGAAGGGGTTGAGCGAGCGCATGATGTCGCCGATGGTCCGGAAGCCGTGGTCGCGGGCATGCGGCGCCTCGGTCTTTTCCGCCTTGGCCCAGACGCCGGGGTTGGTCTCGCGCACCATCTGCTCGCAGAAATCCACCCCGACCAGGTTGTCCTGGTAGAGGCAGTGGTCGAACATGTACTCCGCCGCCTCGCCCAGGTTGAGGATCCACTCCCCCAGCGGCGGCGGCTTCACCCCAAAGGCCATGTTCTGCGCGTAGTTGGCGCAGGTGGCGTGGTTGTCGCCGCAGATGCCGCAGATGCGGCTGGTGATGAAGTGGGCGTCGCGCGGATCCTTGCCCTTCATGAAGACCGAGTAGCCGCGGAAAACCGAGGAGGTGGAGTGGCACTCGGCCACCTGCTTCCGCTCGAAATCGATCTTGGTGTAGATGCCCAGATTGCCCACGATCCGGGTGATGGGATCGAAGTTCATCTCGACCAGTTTGGGTTTCGGGGTCGTGGCTGTGCCGGATGGGGTGATCGTGGTCGCCATGGGAGTCGGTGTCCTGTGCTCGATCGGTTGCTAATGCCGTGGGTAGGCCGCGCCCTGGGGTTCGGTGTAGCCGGTGGTGAGGGCGGGGCCGCGCCGCCGCCACCTCGGTTCCTGGTTGCCGGCACGGTTGGTGAGCGCCCGCAGCGTGCGGATGGCGTGCCCGTAGGCGGCGCCCGCCGCCACCGAAACCGCCGAGCCGGGAGGCTCATCCATGAAGGGCATGAACTTGTCGGGGAAGCCGGGCATGGTGCAGGCCATGCAGATGCCGCCCACGTTGGGACAGCCGCCGATGCCCGACATCCAGCCGCGCTTGGGCACGTTGCAGTTGATCACCGGGCCCCAACAGCCCAGCTTGACCAAACACTTGGGGGAGCCGTACTCGCTCGCGAAGTCGGACTGCTCGTAATAGCCGGCGCGGTCGCAGCCCTCGTGCACGGTTTTGCCGAACAGCCAGGTGGGGCGGAGCTTGTCGTCGAGCGGGATGATGGGCGCCATGCCCGCGACTTGATAGAGAAGGTAGGTGACGGTCTCCATGAAGTTGTCGGGCTGCACCGGGCAGCCGGGGATGTTGATCACCGGCAAGCCTCCCGCCGAGAGCCAACTCCAACCCAGATAATCGGCCAGCCCCATGCAGCCGGTGGGGTTGCCGGCCATGCCGTGGATGCCGCCGTAAGCGGCGCAGGTGCCGATGGCGATGGTGGCCACCGAGCGCGGCGCGAGCCAATCGATCCATTGCGTGGTCAGGATGGGTTGGCGCGTAACCGGGTCCTCGCCCCAGGCGGCCCAGTAGCCCTCGTCCTTGACCTTTTCGTTGGGGATGGAACCCTCCACCACGAGGACGTAAGGTTCCTTTAACTCCCCTTTGGCGGCCTGGCGGAAAGGCACGAGAAACTCCTCGCCGTTTTCCGTGGCCAACACAGGGTTGTGGAGATGAATCTTGGGCAGCCCGGGAATGCCTTGCAGCACCACATCCTCGAGCGCGGGCTGCTGGGCGGCGGTGACCGAAACCGAGTCGCCGTCGCAGCTCAGGCCGGCGTTGATCCAAAGGATGTGGACATCGGTGGGCGCGGCCGCGGGCCGGACGCCGCCATCGGGACGGGGAGACGGATGCGGGGCGGGCATGATACCACGCTGGATTCATCCGTCCCAAGGCTGGATGCCCGTCGAAGAGATTTGTTGGGACGCCTGGCGGCGCCCCCTCTTCGCCGCTTCGCGGGGGTCGCGCCGTTTGCACTGTGGGCAAAGTCGGCGCGAAGGGCCGCGGAATTCCGCAGGGCGGCCCGCCCCCGGCAAGCAATGCAGGCGCGGCCCCCGCGAGCGCAGCCC
>DATNAC010000047.1:0-5868 GCA_035573035.1 Terriglobales bacterium | reverse complement strand
GGCGCCCGGAAGCGCCGGGCGCGTGGCCTTCCGCGCTGCGGCCGCGCCAATCAAAGTTCAGCCCGCCGTCAGCTCCGCGAACTTGCTCAAGTCAATGTTCCCGCCCGAGGCGATCGCCACTACCTTGCCCGTCCCAGCCCTCCCCGACATCGCCGCCGCCACCGCACACGCCGCCGCCCCCTCCAGAATGACCCGGTTGCGCTCGGCCGCCAGCTTCATCGCCGCGGCCGTCTCCTCCAGGCTGACCGCGATCGCCCCGTCCAGCAGTTCCCGGGCGTGCGCCAGCATCGAGGCGAACACCTTCCGGCTCCCGATCCCGTCCACGAACGAGGGCTGATAGGGCACCTCGCGCGGCTCCCCCGCCCGCAGCGCCGCCGCCAGCGGCGTCGCGGTCGCCGCCTCGGCGGCAAAGATGCGCACCTGCGGCGCCCGCTGGCGCAGTACCGCCGCGATCCCGCAAGCCAGGCCGCCGCCGCCCCAGGGAATCACCACCGCCTCCACGCCGGCGAGGTCCTCCAAAATCTCCAGCGCAATCGTGCCGTTGCCCGCCATGACGTCGGGATCCTCGAAGGCGTGGACGAAGGTCGCCTCCACGCCGGGGTACGAGCGCGTCTCAAAACACCGCCACCACTCCGCGAACGGCACCTGGATCACCCGCCCGCCCAGCCGCTCGATGGCCGCGATCTTGGTGGCCGGAGCGGTATCGGGCGCGACGATGGTGGCCGCCGTGGCGAGCCGCCGCGCGCAAAACGCCACCCCCTGCGCCATGTTTCCCGCCGAGGCGGTGAGCACGCCCCCGGCCAGCCGTTCGCGCGGCATTTGCAGCATGGCGTTGGCCGAACCCCGGATCTTGAACGACCCGATGGGCTGCAAGTTCTCCAGCTTGAGGTACACTTCCGCCGGCCCCTCCGCCCCCAACCGCACCACCGGCGTCCGCAGCGCGATCCCGGCAATCCGCTCCCGCGCCGCCTCCACGTCTTTCAGTTTGGGCAACATGGTTCGGATTGTACCAACCCGGAGCCGAGCGTTACGAAGGCGTCCTCACAACATCACAATGCGCCCGCTCCCAAGCCGCATTTTATTCCGCGTACACCTCCCCCAGGGCACGAGCTGTGTCACGTGCGGTACCGCGACAACCTCACGGCGGTGCTGCACATGGCGGTCGAGACCGCGTCCGGGTGTTTCCCCCCGGGTCAGGTAAGATAGGGCCATGAAAGTGCGCGGCGCCGCACTCTGTGCGCTCATTCCATCGCTGGTTTGGTTTGCCGCCATGGCGTGTGCGCAGTTGCCCGCCGCCCCAGTAGCTCCCCGTCTCCAGTTTGAGGCGGCGAGCGTGAAGCCGACGGATCCGAATTCATGGGCGATGCCGAGCACCGGAGTCAATCTATACCCCGGGGGCAGGCTGGTGCTTCACGGTCCCAGTTCCCGTATTTATGCCGCCGGTAATCATAGGTCACACGTTTCAGCCCCGGGCCGAGCTCCTATTGAGTCCCGCGTATTATTGCGTCACCCGTGGCGAGCATATATCAGGCCCGGCCCCAAGCCGGGCCTGACAAAATCCGCAACCCGAACGGCACTATATTACGCGGGACTCAATAATCATCCGGCGTAGTTGGCGACGGCCCGGATCACCTTGCCCTCAGAGTCGAACTCCATGAACTCGGCGGTGTGGGTGCCACGCTGGTTCTGGAAGAGCAGGACGACACTGGTGAGTCCGGTGAGAACCTCGAGTAGTTCGAACTGGAGGTTGGGGAAGGCTTCGAGTCCGCGGCGGAAGTACTCGCGCAGAGCGGGTTGGCCCATGACTGTGCCGGAAGGGTCGTTGAGAAGCTTGGCGGCGGCGGGCGAGGTGAGGGTGGCGTCGGGCGCGTAGTGGTCGAGAATGCGGGCGAGATCGTGGGCGTTCCAGGCGGCGATCCAGTCGCTGGCGAAGGATGGGGGATCAGGATGCATGGTCGCGCGCCCCTCAGCCGCTGCTCTTGCCCAGCAGCTCCTCTTCGTCCTTGCCCTCGGCGCTGAGCTTGAGCAGCACCGAGTAATCCTCCAGCGTGGTGGTGTCGCCCTTGACCTCGTGGCTGGTCACCAGCTCGCGCAGCAGGCGGCGCATGATCTTGCCGCTCCGGGTCTTGGGCAGCCCCTCCACCAGCCGTACCTCCTCGGGACGCGCGAACGCCCCAATCTCCTGCGCCACCCAGCCGCGCAGCTCGGCGCTCAGCTCCGGGCTCGGCTTCGCCCCGCCCTTGAGCGTGCAGTACACCACCAGCGTCTGCCCCTTGAGCTCGTCCGGGCGCCCCACCGCCGCCGCCTCCGCCACCGCCGGATGCCGCACCATCACCGACTCCACCTCCATCGTGCTCATGCGGTGGCCGCTGACGTTGATCACATCGTCCACCCGCCCCAGCACCCAGTAGTAGCCGTCGCTGTCCCGCCGCGCCGCGTCGCCGGTGAAGTAAAACCCGGGATAGCGCGACCAGTAGTTCTCCTGGTACCGCTCGGGATCGCGGTAGAGCCCGCGCAGCATCGAGGGCCAGGGCGTGCGCAGAATCAGATACCCCTGCTGCCCGTCCGGCACCGTCTCGCCCTGGAGGTTGACCACCGCCGCGTCAATGCCCGGCAGCGGCAGCGTGGCCGAACCCGGCTTGGTGGCCACCGCCCCCGGCACCGGCGAGAGCAGGATGCTCCCGGTCTCGGTCTGCCACCAGGTGTCCACAATGGGGCAGCGTTCCTTGCCGATCACCTCGTGGTACCACTGCCAGGCCGCCGGGTTGATGGGCTCGCCCACCGACCCCAGCAGCCGCAGGCTGGAGAGATCGTGCCGCTCGGGGTAGGCGTTGCCCTGCCGGATGAAGCTCCGGATCGCCGTCGGCGAGGTATAGAACAGCGTGACCCGGTACTTCTCGATGATCCGCCAGAACCGGTCGGGTTCGGGCCAGTCGGGCGCGCCCTCGTACATCACCACCGTCGCCCCCGCGGCCAGCGGGCCGTAAATAATGTAGGAGTGCCCGGTCACCCAACCGATGTCGGCGGTGCACCAGTACACGTCCTCGGCGCGCAGGTCGAACACCCACTCCATCGTGGACTGCGCCTGCAGCAGGTAGCCCGCGGTCGAGTGCACCACCCCCTTGGGTTTGCCCGTGGTCCCGCTGGTGTAGAGCACATACAGCGGGTGTTCGCTGTCGAGCGAAACGGCGGGGCAGTGCTCCGCCGCGCCGTGCATGAACTGCGTCCAGTCCAGGTCGCGCCCCGGCTGCATGTCCACCGCCGTCCCGGTATGCCGGTAGACGATGGAGTGCCGTACCCCGGGGCAGTGCTCCAGCGCCGCGTCCACGTTCTTCTTGAGCGGCACCTCCTTGCCCCGCCGCCGCGCCCCGTCGGCGGTGATCACCAGTTGCGCATCGAGATCGTCCATGCGCGTGCGCAGCGCCTCCGAGGAGAACCCGGCGAACACCACCGAGTGGATGATTCCCAACCGCGCGCAGGCCAGCATCGCCACCGCCGCCTCGGGAATCATCGGCAAATAAATGATGGCCCGGTCGCCCGCCTTGTACCCCAGGCGCAGCAGCACGTTGGCCAGCTTCGCCACCCGGCGCAGCAGTTCCTGGTAGGTGAGGATGCGCTGCTCGAAATTCTCCCCCTCCCAGATCAGCGCGGCCTGATTCTTGCGCGCGGTGCCGACATGCCGGTCGAGGCAGTTGTAGCTGACGTTGGTTTTGCCCCCGACGAACCACTTCGCAAACGGCGCCTGCCACTCCAGGGTGGTGTGAAAGGGCTCGAACCAGTGCAGTCCGGCGCGCGCCCGCGCCGCCCAGAAGGCGGCGGGATCGGCCAGCGCCTGCCGGCGCAGCGCGTCATAGGCGGCGCGGCTGCCGATGTGGGCGCGGGCGGCAAACGCGTGCGGGGGCGGAAACAGGGCGGGCGAGGCCATGCCTGCATCATACCGCCAGCCCTCACTTGGACGTCAGCGGCCCGCCCGCCGCAAACTTTTCGGGACGCGAACCAACCCCGCCTTCTCGGCCAACTGCGCCTGTCGGTCGTCAAAGGTCACAAAATTCCGGCACCGCAACACCAACGCCAAGGCAACGTGCAGAATGTCCGCCGACCTTGCGCCCAACCTGGGCGCATAGCGGCCCGATAGCTCCTCGGCGCGCTCGAACACCTGGGCCCAGTCCGGCTCACGGCGGGTAAAAATGCCGTCGGCCAGATCGGCGGCCAGGGCTGCCAGCGCGCCCTCGATTTGGCGAAGCGTCGCCTCACCGCGAAAGAGCTTCAGCCGCAAGGCATTCCTGGTCTCGAGTTCTTGCAGGAAAGTGCAAGCCAGTCCGGCAGACCCGACGGAAACGCGTTCCGACACCATCGCGCTCTCCGCCTCGGGGATGTAGAGCTTCACCAACGCGCTGGAATCGAGGTAATCGTTCACGGGCGCTCGTGCCGGTGTTCAATCAGAAGCTGGCTGGCGGGCTTGCCCGCCGGCTTCCCGCCCCAGATGGACGCGAGCCGTCCCATGAAATCCGGCCAAGGTGGCGCTTGGGAATCCCGCTGAGCCGGTCCGAGCGTCGCAATGGCGCGTCCGCGGCGAGTGATGGTCACGCTCTCGCCTCGCTCGACCCGCTGCAGCACATTTTTCAGATTATGCTGCACCTCGCGCACGGTGGCTGTCTTCATGTTAGACATGATGACGCACTTTGGCTCGCCGCCGCAAGCCCGGGTCGGCACGGGGTGCCCTTGCCACTCAACCGCTACGCCATGATCCGGGCGAACACACCCCGATCCACATTGCCGCCCGAAAGGATCACCCCCACCCGCTGCCCCTGCCACCTCGCGCGCTCTTGAAGCAGTGCCGCGAGCGCCGCCGCGCCTGCGCCCTCGGCGGCGTTGTGGGTATCGCTGAACAGCACCCTCATCGCCTCCTCGACCTCCTCGTCGCTGACCTCGACCACGCGCTCGATCTCGCGCTGCAAGATCCGGAACCCCTCCGGGTGTGGCCGCGAGATGGCGATGCCGTCGGCGATCCGCGTCGCCGCCGCGACCTCGGTCAGTCCCCCCTGTTCGAAGGATCGCGCCGTGGCCGGCGCGGCGGAAGAAACCACCCCGATGATCTTCGTCTCCAGCCCCAGCGCATTGCGCGCCGCCGCCAACCCGCACGCCCCCGAGCCCCACCCGATCGGCACGAACACCGCGCTCAGTGCCGGGGCGCCCCGGAAGAGCTCCAGAGCGTAGGTCCCCACCCCCCGCACCAGCAGCGGATCGAACGAGGGCAGGCGCACCCACCCGCGCTCGCGGCACACCTCGTCGGCATAGTGGTCCGCCGCGTGGAAATCGTCGCCGTGTTCCAGGAGCTCGACGCGCAGAACGCGCATGGCGGCGTTCTTCTCGCGGCTATTGCCACGCGGTACCACAACTGCTGCCCGAAAGCCGAAGGCGCGCGCGGCAAACCCCAGCGACTGCCCGTGGTTGCCGCGCGTGGCCGAGACCACCCCCGCCGCTTCCGGCTGCGTTCGCCGCAGCCAATCCATAAACACCAACCCGCCGCGCATCTTGAAGGCTCCGAGCGGGGTGTGGTTCTCGTGTTTGACCCAAACGTCGCAGCCGGCGCGCTGGCTCAGTAGCGGCCAGCAGTACTGCGGCGTCGGCGGCAGGTACTGCCGCACCAGATTGGTCGCCGCATCAAGTTCTGCGAGTCGCGGGGGTCGCGCCGTTTGCACTGTGGGCAAAGTCGGCGCGAAGGGCCGCTACATTCCGCAGGGCGGCCCGCCCCCGGCAAGCAATGCAGGCGCGGTCCCCGCGAGCGCAGCACCGGCATGGGGCTCCGGGGTCCCCATGCCGGTGCGAGCAGAAGCGGGGCGCGCGGCGCAGCCGCGCTGGGGCCCG
>DATNAC010000046.1:0-30190 GCA_035573035.1 Terriglobales bacterium | reverse complement strand
TGGGTCTGGGAAGTCATAGGATGTGATTCCGGCCCGCATTGGCGGGCGTGCGCTGCGCGGCGAGCTCCTCGCGCGATTGCGAAAACGGATCGTCGTGACCGGGGATCAGGATGCCCTCGAACCGGTCCAAAATCTCGCGCGTACGCGCGAACTGCTCGTGGTTGTGCGGCGGCATGTCGTAGCCCACCGCCCCGTCGTCGGCGAACGGACGGGCATCGCCCACAATCAGGTACGGCCCCTCGACCCCGTCCACTCCGACCGAAATGTGTCCCGGCGTGTGTCCCGGCGTGGGTACGATGCGCAGCCCGGGAATGCCCAACTCCCGCTCCTCGTACCAGCGGTACCGGTCGAGGCTGCCGAGCGTGGCCGGGTCCCACATCCACTTGAGCAGTTGCAGCACCCGCGCCTCGTCCATCCGGTCGAATTCCTCGTCGGTCGCCTCCGGATAAAAGGTCCGGAAAACCTCGCGCCGGGTCTCGCCGCCGCTGACGCTCTCATAGATGGTCACCGCCCACTCGAAGTCGCGCTTGGAGCCATAGACCCAGGCCTGCGGAAACAGAAAATTGCTTCCAAAATGATCGAGATGGTAGTGGGTATTAATGACACCGGTGATGTCCGCCGGACGGATACCGGCGCGCTGCAGGCCGTCCAACAATAGGGAGTCGTGCTGCGGGAACCCTGTATCCACCAGGATGTGCTCGCCGCCGGGGTTGCTTAGCATCACCGAGCAGGACTGCAGCGGCAATCCCGGGACCACCACCCGCACTTGCCAACACGGACGGCTCACGCCACCCCCGCCAGCGGCAGATGCACAATGAAGCTGCTGCCCTGGCCGGGAAGGCTGGAGACCTCGACCGACCCCCCATGGGTTTCCGCCACCCACTTGACGATCGGCAGGCCCAGGCCGCAACCTTCCTCGCCCGCGCTGCCGCGGGTGCGCGATTTATCGGCGCGATAGAAGCGGTCGAAAATATAGGGAAGGTCCTCGGCCGAGATCCCGATACCGGTGTCGCGCACCAGCACCTGGGCTTGGCCCAAACCTGGATGGCGCTCCACGCGCACTTCGATATGTCCCCCGGCGGGGGTGTACTTCACCGCGTTGTCAATGAGGTTGAGCGTCATTTGGCGCAGCCGCAAGCTATCGGCGCGGATCGGAACCGGCGCGGCGGTGGACACCCGCAGCTCGACCCCGCGGGATTGTGCCACCACACGCATTTGTTCCACCAGATCGCGCACCAGTTCGTTCAAATCCATGGCTTCCATCCGCGGACGCATCTCGCCGGCGTCGGCCTGGGCCAGCACCAGCAGGTTGCGGATCATGCGGTTGAGCCGGTCAATCTCCTCTAAATTGCTCTCCAATACCCTTCGGCACTCCGCCAACGGGGCGCCGGCCAGCAAGGCCAGCTCGGTCTCCCCCTGCATGGCTTGCAGCGGGGTTCGCAGCTCATGACTGACGTTGGCGGCGAACTCGTTCATTTTATCGAAGGATTGCTGCAAACGCGCAATCATCGCGTTGAAGGTCTCCGCCAGCTCGTCCAGCTCGTCCGGCCGCCCGCGCGTGGGCAGCCGCTGGTTCAGGTTCGAGGCGGAGATGGTTTGCGCCGCGTGGGTCATGTCGGTCACCGGCCGCAGCGTGCGCTTGGCCATCACCGAGCCCCCCACCGCGCTCAACACCACCGTCACCGGCAGCAGCATCAGCATCACCCACAGAAAGGTGTCCTGCGCGTCGTTGATGGGCTTCAGCCGCGTGCCGATCTGGAGCAAATAGCGGTGGCCATTCGGTCCCATCAGGATGGTATTGACGAACCGCACCTCCTCGTCCCGCCGGCCCCCCATGGTGGTGAAGGTCGGCGGTGGCTGCATCGCCATCAGTCCCTTGAGCTGTTTGGGCTCGAAGGAGTAGCCAAACGCGGTCAGCTCCGGCGACGGCTTCACCGGGATCCCCTCGGTGTTGAAGATCTGCGAGACGTTGAAGATGGTGTTGAGATCGTAGCTCTCGTCCGCGTCTTCGGTGTGGGAGCGCAGCACCGGCTTGCCCCCGTCGAAGCTGATGTACTGCTTCACCAGCGCCGCTTCGTCCTGCAGCTCGTTGTCGATATTCCAGAACAGAATCCAGTTCAGCGTCAGGTAAAGCAGCGACGCCGCCAGCACCAGGATCAGGCTGAACACCACCGTGTACTGAAAGGTGAGCTGGCCCCGGGTGGAACTCGGCCTCCAGGAGAAAGGAGGCCACGACTTGATCCGGGCGATCATGCCGAGGCCGCCTCGTCCTTAAGCATGTAACCGACCCCGCGGACGCTGTGCAGCAGTTTGGCGGTTCGATCCTTGTCGATCTTGTTCCGCAGAAAGCTGATGTAGACGTCAATGACGTTGGTGAAGCTGTCGAAGCTCGCGTCCCAGACGTGCTCGGCGATCATGGTCCGCGTCACCACCTGGTTGGCGTTGCGCATCAGGTACTCCAGCAGCATAAACTCTTTGTTCGAGAGGTCCAGATCGCACTCCGCCCGCCATGCCTTGCGCTTCACCGGATCGAGCACCAGGTCCGCCACTTGCAGCTGCAACTTCAGCTCGCGCCACTCCCGCCGCAGCAGGGCCTTGACCCGCGCCCGCAGCTCCGCGAAGGCAAACGGCTTGATCAGGTAGTCGTCGCTGCCGATCTCGAGGCCCCGGACCCGGTCTTCCACCGACGTCTTGGCGGTCAGAATGAGAATGGGAACGTTCGGGTTTTTCTTACGGACCGTAGAGAGCACCGAGAACCCCGACACTTTGGGCAGCATCAGGTCGAGGATGATGAGGTCGTAGCCGCCGCCCTCGGCCAGGTAGAGCGCTTCCTCTCCATCGGAAGCCAGGTCCACGGCGAAGTGGTCCTGCTGCAAGCCCTTCTTGATGAATTGGGCGACCTTATGCTCGTCTTCGACCAACAGAATGCGCATGGCCTGCCCCTACAAGGATAAGGGCAGCCCGGAGCGGGCGCAATCGGGGGTTCGCCACGGCCCTTGGGGCGGCCTTCCTCGTATAAACTAAGACACAGAACGATGCGCTATGGGGGGAAAATCGCGGCCGCCTGGCTGCTCGGGGGAATTGTTGCCACTGCGGGCATGACAGGATTGGCCCAAGCGTCCAGCCCGGCCTCCCAACCCGCGATCAAACAGGCCGCGGATTACATCGAGTGGGGGCGCCTCAAGGAGGCGCGCGACCTGCTCGCCGGCGCTGTCTCCCAGCCGGCCAATGCCAACGATGCCGCCCTGCTGGCCTTTTACGGCCACGTGGTCACCATGTTCGGCGACTTCAATCAGGGCATGAACCTGACCAAGAAGGCGGTGGCGCTCGACGCCAATTGCGCCACCTGCCACCTCTACCTGTTCGAAGCCATGGCCGAGCGGGCCAAGACACTGAGCCAGGTGCGGGCGCTGCTGGTTCTTCCGAAGTTGCGCAAACAACTCCAGAAGGCCGACGAGCTGGGGCCGCGGTTGGGCGACGTGCAGTGGGGATGGATTGATCTCGATCTGGGATTGCCGGCGGCGGTGGGAGGGAGCGCGCAGGATGCCTTCGCGCACGCCGACAAGCTGAGCCAGATCGATCCCGTCGACGGGCACCTGGCCCGGGCCAGCATCTACGCCTACGCCAAAAAGCCCGACCAAGAGCTTGCCGAGTACCAGGCCGCCGCCACCGAACACCCCAACGATCCGCGCGGCGTCTTCGCCTATGGCCAGGCCCTCGCGGAGCGCGGCGAGTACGCCAAGGCGGAGCCGCTGCTGGCGCGGGCCTCGCAGATGAGCCCCGGCTCGGTCATGTACTCGGGCTACGAGGCGGCGGCGCTGGTACACCTGGGCCGCCTGGAGCAGGCGCGCACGGTGATCGAAGACGGCCAGCGAGTCCACCCCGCGAGCCGCTTGGGCGAGTACCTGACCGCCCAAGCCTTGAAGGATACCGGCAAGGACTTCGCCTGGGCCAGGCAGTTGCTCGACGCCTACCTCACCGTCCCCCCCGAGCCCCAGCAGCCCACCGCCGCCGAAGCCCGGCAGTTGCTCGCCAGCCTCGGCTAGGCCTTTCCCACTACCCGCCGAAACGTCAGGTTGACCCGGCACTCCCCCAGCGCCGGGTGCGTTCCCGCCCGCAGGGGCGCGATGCCGTGATACCGCAGCCGCGCCTCGCCGCCGAACACCACCACGTCCCCGTGCTCCAGCCGGATCTTCCGGGTCGGGTCTGTGCGCCGCGCGCCCCCCCACAAAAACGTGGCCGGCAGTCCCAGCGAGACCGAAACGATGGGGTGGGAAAAGTCGCCCTCGTCCTTATCCTGGTGCAGCGAGAGCCGCGCCCCCGGCGCGTACCGGTTCATCAAACAGGCGTTGCTCTGGAATCCGGGAAAGCCCGCTTGCGCGGCCGCCTCGGTCGCCAGCCGGGCGAAAGCGGGGGGCATGTCGGGCCAGAGACTGCCCGAGTCGGGATCAACCGCGGAGTAGCGGTAACCGCTCCGGTCGGCAACCCAACCCAGCGGGCCGGCGTTGGTCATCGCCACCGACATCGAGTGACCGCCGGGAACAGTCATATGCCGCCAGGGCGCGCGCCCGGCAATCGCCGCCACGTCGCGCAGCAGCGCCGCGTCCGCCGGCAAGGCAAACCCCGGTAGCAGCACCGCTCCCGCCTCCAGCGCCGTCATCGCCCCGGGGGTAAACGGCAGTAGTCCCATTTCCCTAGGGTACGCCGCAGTACCGCGCGCGACCGTTCCGTAACAACAATGTCGCGATGATGTCGCGCGGACGCCCAGCGGCGCCGGCATCTTATACTCTGACCCTTCAGAGGCGCCGCCCGGGCGCGCCCTCACCGGCGCCGCCCCTTTGACACTTGAATGTTGACAGGCCCGCCGCCGGAGCCGCGCCGCGTCCGGCGGCGGGTGCCGGGCAGGCGGTTCACGCTCCGGTCGGCATCCGCAGCCGGTTCCACTGTGCCATCGCTCACTCTTGCGAATCAATCACTTAGACCCCGAACTTGCACAAATCCGCGTTCCCGCGGAATGGAGTGCACCCCCAAACTGAGACACGGAAATATGCAACACTCGCGCAGTACAGGGTCGCCAACACGGAGGTGGCATGACGAAGCCCAGGTACACGGCCGAGTTCAAGGCATATGTGTTGCAGGAAATCGCCAAGCGAGAGCGGCCGATCCAGGCCATCCCGGCGGAAGCGAAGGTCAATCGCGGGAGTCTCTACCGCTGGCAGGCGGCATTTCTGGCAAGTGGAACTCCGGGCTTGGAACGTCCGGTGGCGGCAGCTCGCAGATGCCCTGAGCAGAGCGGGCATCCCCTGCCGGCAATCGAAGTCCGGCCTCCGAGCGACCAACGGGAGCGACCCAGGCAAAAAGTGGCCGCGCCACTCTGGCAAGTGGAACTCCGGGCTTGGAACGTCCGGTAGGCCGCCCGCGCAGCGGGCAGCGCCCCATCGGCCCGGCCGAAGAGGTGCGGCGGCTGCGGGAAAAGATTGGCGAGCAGCAGATGGTGATTGATTTTTTGGCACAAGCCTGCAAGCGAGTCGGGGCCTCCACGCAGCCGAACAGCGGCAATGGCGGCAAGCCATCTACGAGGTAATCGCCACGATGGCGCCGCTTGCAGGAATGGGGGGAATCGAAGGTGCGTGTGCCGCGGCCGCGCTCAGCCGGGCCGGCTTCTACCGGCACTTCGAGCGGCACGCGCCGGCGGAAGCGCACCTGGAGTTGCGCGACCTGGTGCAGCGATTAGCGCTCGAGCACCGCTTCTACGGCCACCGCCGGATCCAGGCCTTGCTGCGCCTGATGGGCTGGGTGGTAAACCGCAAGCGCGTGTTGCGGATCATGCGCGAGGACAATCTCTTAAGCCTGCGCCGGCGCCGCGATGTGCTGACCACCAATAGCCGGCATCCCTACTTCGTATATCCGAATCTGGCCGCATCCGCGCCGATCTGCGGCTGCGATCAGCTCTGGGTGGCCGATATCACCTACATTCGCCTTGCCGAGTCGTTCGCATACCTGGCCGTGATCCTCGATGCCTACTCCCGGCGGGTGATCGGGTGGGAGCTGGGGGAAACCTTGGAGGCCAAGCTCGCCATCGCGGCGCTCGAAATGGCCCTGCGCCAGCGTCGCCGCTGGGAGGCTTTGCGGTAGTTGACGCCGGTCGCGAGCCAACCCTATTACTTAATACCGAACGGCTTCCCGCGCCCACTGCAACGTCGCCTCCGCCAAATGGAGTCCCCGTTCCGGTTCGATCGGCGAGCGCTCCTCGCGCGTCGCGTAGCGCAACTGCGCGGCGTACGGTGTGAGAAACTCCGCCTCCGCAATATCCGCGGGCACCGTCCCTCCGGCTTCGCCGACCAGTTCCATCAGCCGCTTCAGGTCATGGATGTAAGGCGGCTCCTCGCTGAAACTGACCAAGACCCCTTTCAGGCTGCGCTCCACACACTGCTGCGCCAAGAAGCACACCTTGGCATGGAAGCCAGATCCCCCGGACTGCAGAAGGTGGGCAGCGTCAAGATCGTTTTGCGCCAGCGCCAGCCACTCCTCCGGCCGCAGGGTCTCCGTCACTGGGGCGCCTCATACATCACAACCCCGTGGCGCAAGGCGTGGCTGATGATGCCCTGTTGGCGGGTGGCCGCGGCCGCCGCCTCGGCTTCGGACACCACCAAAATGTCGATCGCCATGGGCGTGCCCGCCAGCATCCGGCGCAGCCGCACCGATTCCGAATGCCAGTCCGGCACCGCATGCGGCATCACCACCAGCAGATCGAGGTCGCTGTGCGGACCCACCGTGCCGCGCGCGGCCGAACCAAAAACAATAATGCGGCTGGGCCGGGCGGCGGATGCGAGGCGCGCCACCGCGGTCTGGATCCGCTCCGGCGTCACGTCGGGAGTGCGCGAGGGGGTGTGCACGGCGGCCTCTGCCCATTATGGCCCAGCGCGCGGTCTACTCGCCGCGCAGCGCGGTATTAGCCGGCAGCCGCGCCGCGCGAACGGCGGCGAGGGCGCTGGCGGCCAGCGCCGTGAACGCCAACAGCGTAGACGCCGCCAGCCAGGTGGTGGGGTCGAAGGGCGCCACCCCAAACAGCCAGGGCAGCAGCAGCCGCGCGCCCGCCGCCGCCGCCAATCCGCCCAGCATGAGTCCCGCCCCGATCGGCGCCAGCGCATCCCCCAGCACCCGCCGCGCCAGTCCCCCCGGGGTCGCGCCCAACACCAGCCGAATGCCCAATTCGCGGCGCCGCTCGATCACGAACTGCGCCAGCGTGCCGAATAATCCGATCGCCGCCAGCGCGGCCGCCAGCAACCCGAACAGCCCCGCCAGGCTGGCGATGGCCAGCGGCTGCCACAGCGACATCCGCACTTGCTCGGCCAGCGTCCGCCCGTGGATGACCGGCAGGCGGGAGTCGAGGCTCGCCACTTGGGAGCGGATCACCGCCAGCGCGGCGGCGGTGGCGAGCGAGGTCTGCGCCGCCACCCACATGCGCGCAAACGGCGCCTGCGCCTCCGGCACGTAGACCGCATACGGCGGAGCTTGGAGCAACGACTCGCTGCGCCGGTCGGCGACGATGCCCACCACCGTAAAGTCATGGCCGCCGGCAAAGTTGAACTGCGGCCAGGCCAACCTCTGGCCCAGCGCCGCTTGGTGCGGCCACAACCGCTCGGCCAAACGCCGGTTGATCATGCACACCAGCGGAGCGCCGGACCGGTCGGCGCCGGTGAAGCTCCGCCCGCCCAGCAGCGGCAGATCGAATACCGAGAAGTACTCCGGGCTCACCCAACTGATGTCAGGCCGCAGATACTGTTCGGCGAACTCGCGCGAGCGCATCACGGTTTCCGAGGGCTCGGTGCCCGCCAGGAAAACCGGCCCGCGGTTGCACGGCGCCGGGGCGAGGCAAGAGGTTAGCGCCACCCGGGTGAATCCCGATTGTGCCGCCAGGTTGCCCTGGAGCCGGCGATAGAAGGCGGCTGACTGGGCACGCGTGTAGCTGGCATGGCCGGTGTCGAGCATCGCCAGTACCGTGTGGGCCGCGGCGGGCGGAACCTCGCCCGCGGTGGCGGCCTGCAAGGTGCGCGCGGCCAAACCCGCCGCAATCAATAACAGCAGCGCCAAACCCACTTGCACGGAGAGCAATGCCCGCTGCGCCCGGTGGCGCGCCGCGCTGGCGGCGCGCCCACCCTGCTGGAGCGCGGCGGCGATGCGTCCGCCCCGCGCCACCAGCAACGCCGGCGCCCCCGCCATCGCCACGGTGCACACCACCGCCAGGCCGAAGGCGAAGGCCGCCACGTGCGCCGTCGAGACGGCGGGAAGATTGGCCGGCGCATTCGGGCTCAGCGCCAGCAGCCAGCGTGCCGCCGGCCCCGCCAGGAGCACGCCCAGGCAGCCGCCGGCCCCGGCGATCCACGCCGCTTCCAATAAGTACTGGCGCGCCACCCGGCCCCGCCCCGCGCCCAGCGCCAATTGGGTCGCCACCTCGTGCTGGCGCGCGCCCATCCGGGCGAGAAACAGGCTGCCCAGGCTCGCGCTGGTCATCGCGGCCAGCAGCAGCGCGCCCGCCAACAGCAGCGTCAGAAACCGGGACTGGCTGGCGCGGTCGTCCGACCAGGACCCCAAGCCCGCGACCACCCGCGCCTGGCGGCTTTTCAGCCCGGGATGCGCCGCGGCGATGCGCGCGGCCACCGTGGTGGTCTCGGCCTGAGCCTGCCGCAGCGGGATGCCCGGGGCGAGCCGGCCCAGAATCGTGATCCATCCGCAAAAACGGCTGACCAGGCAGTTCTCGCCGGTGCCCCCCATCGGGGCCAGTGTGGGCTGGAGGGTGATCGGAATGAACAAATCGGCGCCCCACGTCTGCGTACTGCCGCGGAAGCCCGGCGCGGCCACCCCCACCAGCGTCAGCGCGGTGTGGTTGGCCTCGATCGCCCGCCCTAGCGCCGCCGGGTCGGCGCCCATGCGCGTCCGCCAGTACCGGTCGCTCACCACCGCCACCTG
Organism: Terriglobales bacterium; assembly: GCA_035573035.1. Classification (GTDB taxonomy): domain Bacteria; phylum Acidobacteriota; class Terriglobia; order Terriglobales; family SCQP01; genus SCQP01. The sequence goes on along the minus strand of DATNAC010000046.1, from coordinate 21,220 downwards.
GTTGGCGCCGGCCGGCTCGTCGCCCGGCAACAGCGTGCGTCCCAACTCCGCGCCCACGCCCAGCGTGGCGAAGTAATTGCCGGATACGAGTTCGGCCGGCACCGTCTCCGTACCCGCGGCCGATGTGATGTCGAAGTCGAAATTGGAGGCCGCCGCAAGTGTGCCGTACGAGCGGCTCAGGGCGCGGTAGTCCTGGTAGTCGGGATAGCTGAAATCGCCCAGCAGCTCCGCCCCGTCGTAGCGCTCGAGGTGCGCCAGCCCGCCCGCGCTCACCCCGGGCAGCGGCCGCAATAACACCGCGTCGCAAAGGCCGAACATCGCGGTAGCCGCCGCCAGCCCGAACCCCAGCGCCGCCAGCGCGGTGAGTGTGAAGCCGGGCGCGGCCGCCAGGCGGCGCAGCGCTCGGCGCGCGTCCTGCACGAAATTCTCCACCGCCGCCACCCGGCGCTGGTCGCGGCATGTCTCGCGCACCGCGTCCAGGTTGCCGCCCGCGGCGAACCGGCGCAGCGCCTCGGCCGCACCCGCCAGCTCGGCCTCGCGCCGCAAGTGGTCCTGGATCTCTTCATCCAGTTCCCGCTGTACCCGGCCCGGCAGCAGCAACGAGCGCAGTCGCAAACGCAGTTTGGCGCTCCAGCGCGGCATGGTTATGTCTCCTGAATCACCAGCCCGATCGCCGCCGAGAGCCGGTCCCACTCCGCCAACTCGCGCTGCAGTTGGCGCCGCCCGGCGGCGGTGAGCGAGTAGAAGCGGGCGCGGCGGCCGTTGTCGCTGGCGCCCCAGTCGGCCCGGATCCAGCCCTGCTGCTCCAGCCGGTGCAGCGCCGGGTAGAGCGAGCCCTGCTGCACTTTCAGTTCGTCGCGCGAGATCTGCTGGATGCGCTGCGCGATGCCCCAGCCATGGCTCGGCTCCAGCGCGATCGTCTTGAGGATCAACAGATCCAGCGTGCCTTGCACAAGATCGGTGGGGCGGCTCATGGTTCTCCCTATGCTTATCTACAATTCTACGCCGAGCATATCACAGCCGGCCGGTGTAGAGCGCCATGCCCGCGACCGCATCCACGCCCAGGGCTTCAAGGCGGGTGATCTCGTCCCGGTCCCGAATCCCGCCCGCGACGATGAGCTGACGCCGGGTCAATGGACGCAGCTCGCGCGCCACCTCCAGAGGAAAGCCCCGCAGCGTACCCTCGGTGTCGATATGCGTGTAAAGGAAGGCGCCACAGAAAGGCTCGATCGCGGCGATAGCCTGCGCCGGTGTAATCGGGACCTGCTCGCGCCACCCGTGCACGGCGATGCGGCCGGCGCGGGCATCAATGCCGGCGGCAAACGCGGCCGGACCGATGCGTTGCGCGAACGCCGCCGCCGCGGCCTCGTCCACCGCGCCCCCGCGGTACAGGGCCGACCCCACAATCACCCGCCGCGCGCCCGTCTCGAGCAGCGCCGCCGCTTGCTCCGGCGTGCGGATGCCCCCACCCACTTGCACCGGCAGCCGGCGCGCAATGCGCTCCACCAGCCCGCGGTTGTCGCCGATGCGCTTGGCGGCGTCCAGATCCACCAACTGCACCAGCGGATAGGCCGCGAAGCGCTCGATCCACACCTCCGGGTCGTCGAACGCGAGCCGCGGCGTTTCTCCCTGCTCGAGCTGGACGATGCGCCCGCCCATCAGATCAATCGAAGGAATCAGCATGGCAGGCGCACCGGGATGCCGTCGCGGCGCAGCTCCTCTTTGAGAATGCCGATGTCAACCAGGCCGGAGTGAAAAATGCCCGCCGCCAGGGCGGCATCGGCCCGCCCCTCGCGGAAGACGTCGGTGAAGTGTTGCGCCGACCCCGCGCCGCCGGAGGCGATCACCGGGATGCGGACGGCGGCGCTGACCGCGGCGGTCAGCTCGCAGTCGAAGCCGGCCCGGGTTCCGTCGGCGTCCATCGAGGTGAGCAGGATCTCGCCCGCCCCGCGCTCCTGCGCCTCGCGCGCCCAGGGCGCGGGGCGGCGCTTCGTCGCCCGGCGGCCGCCGGAGGCGTAAACCGTGGCGCCCCGGGCGCCCGCCATCGTACGCTGCGCGTCAATCGCCACGATCACCGCCTGCGAACCGAACCGCGCGGCGATCTCGGTAATGAGCTCCGGGCGATCCAGCGCGGCCGAGTTGACGCTGACCTTGTCCGCGCCGGCGGCGAACAGCGCCTCCGCATCGGCCAGGCTGCGGATGCCACCGCCCACCGCCAGCGGAATGAAGAGCCGGCGCGCGGTGCGGCGTACGGCCGTAAGCGCGGTGCCGCGGCCGCCAGGGGTCGCGGCGATATCGAGCAGCACGATCTCGTCGGCGCCGGCGTCGGCGTGCCGCGCGGCCAGCGCGGCGGGATCGCCCGCATCCACCAGCCCGCGGAAGCGGATGCCCTTCACCACCCGCCCCGCGCGCAAGTCCAGGCAGGCCAGAATGCGCCGGGTCAGCATGCCAGCTCCACAAAATTGCGCAGCAGGCGCAGACCCACCGCTCCGGACTTCTCGGGATGGAACTGCACCCCGAACAGCGCGCCGCGCTCGACCGCGGCGGTAAACCGGCCGCCATATTCGCACACCGCCACGGTGGAGGCGGTCAACGGCGCCCGCCAGGAGTGGGTGAAGTAGACGTAGCTGCCGTCCGGAACCCCGGCGAATAGTCGCGAGGTCCCCCGCAGGGTGAGCGAGTTCCAGCCAACGTGCGGGATTTTCCGGCCGGCGGGAAACCGGCGGCAGGTCGGGGAGAAGGCTCCAAGGCCAGGGTGCCCGGAAGCTTCGGTGCTGCCCGCAAACAGCCACTGCATCCCCACGCAAATGCCCAGCAGGGGGATTCCGGCGGCGATGCGCTCCTCCAGGGCGTCGCGCAAACCGCGCTCGGCCAGGAACCCCGTCGCGGCGAAGTGCCCGACCCCGGGGAGCACGATCTTGCGGGCACGCCGCAGCGCCGCCGGGCTCGCCGTCACGCGCACGCGGCCGCCCGCGGCTTGCAGCGCCTTGACCACCGAGCCGAGGTTCCCGGCCTGATAGTTCACGACCGCGATCACAACAGGCCTTTCGTGCTGGGCAGCACCGCGGCCAGCCGCGCCTCGCGCGCGCACGCGCCGCGCAGCGCGCGGGCAAAGGCTTTGAAGAGCGCCTCGATCTTGTGGTGGCTGGAACGCCCGTACAGCGTCTTGACATGCACGTTGGCGCTGGCCCCGCGGGCGAAGCCGGCAAAAAAGTCTTCCACCAACTCGGACTGGAGGTCGCCGACCAGGCGGGCTTTCACCCCGGTGGCGACCGCGTGCGCGGCGCGGCCGCCAAAGTCCACCGCGGCCAGGCCGAGGGTTTCATCCATCGGCATGAGGAAACAACCGGCGCGCCGGATGCCGCGCTTGTCGCCCAGAGCCTGGTCGAACGCCTGGCCCAGAGCGATGCCGACGTCTTCGACGGTGTGGTGTTGGTCCACGTCGAGGTCGCCGCGGCACGCCAGCTCGAGATCGAAGGCGCCGTGCCGCGCGAGCAGCTCGAGCATGTGGTCGAAGAACCGGATCCCGGTCGCGACCCTATACTGCCCGCTGCCCTCCAGCGTGAGGACGCATCGGATGCGGGTCTCGGCCGTGCGGCGGCGGATGCGGGCGGTGCGGAGGCTGCTGGGTTTCATGAAAGTAGTCCTGTCAGAGCGGCCAGCGTTCGCCGCGCTTGAGCCCGGGTGCCCAGCGTGATGCGCGCGCAACCGGCGCAGCCGGGATCGGAAGATCGGTCGCGCACCAGGATGCCGCGCGCACGCAGCCCGTTGACCACGGAGGCGTGGCGCGCTCCGGCATTCACCAGGACGAAGTTCGCCTGTGAAGGCCAGAAGGCCAGGCCGAGGCGGCGCAAGCCGGCTTCGAAGAGCTCGCGTGCGGCGAGTACCTCGGTCACGTAGGCGTGAAGAAACGCTTCATCCTCGAGCACGGCGCCGGCCGCGGCCAGCGCCGCCGCGTTGACGCTGTACGGCGAGATGCCGCGCCGCAGCCACGTCATCTGGGCAGCCGCGGCCGCCAGCCATCCCACCCGCAGGCCGGCCAGGCCGTAGGCCTTGGAAAAGGTGCGCGCCACGATCAGGTTGGGGACGCGGCCCACCAGATCGAGCACGGTCTCGCCGTGGAAATGGAAGTAGGCCTCGTCCACCAGCACCGCCGCGTGCGGCGCCGCCTCCAGCACGCGCACCAACTCGGCGCGGGTGGCGGCCTGCCCGGTGGGGCTGTTCGGGTTGGCAATCGCGATCAGGCGCGTGGCCGGGCGGACGGCGGCGAGCAGCCGCCGGAGCGGGAACGCGAACCCCGGCGCCGGCGCAATCCGCCGGATGCCGGCGGGCGTGGCCGCGGCGTAGACCTCGTACATCGCGTACGTCGGCACCGGCAGCAGCAGCTCGGCGCCCTTGTCCAGATAGGTGTGACACACCGTCTGGATGGCCTCGTCGAGGCCGTTGGTCAGCAATACCTGTTCCGGCGCCAACCCGAAGTGCCGGGCCAGTGCGGCCTCGACCGGGGCGCGTTCGGGGTACCGCGTGAGCGCGGCGGCGCTGAGCCCGCCGAGCGCCGCCAGCACGCGCGGCGAACAGCCCACCGTGTTCTCGTTGAAATCCAGACGCAGGCCGGTGCGCCCGGCCAGCGGCGGGTGATACGGTTGGCGGCGGCGCACCCGGGCGGCGGGGCTAAGCACGGGCACCTCGCGCCACGATCGCGGCGGCGTGGGCGCCCAGTCCCTCCGCGCGCGCCAGGCTCAGGGCCGCCGGGCCAAGACGGCGCACGCCGCCGCGGGTGTAGGTCTGGACGGTGATCAGCTTGACGAAGTCGAGCACGCTGAGCCCGCCGCGCAGCCGCGCCTGTCCGCTGGTGGGCAGCGTGTGGTTGGGACCGGAGACGTAGTCTCCCAGCGGCTGCGCCGACCAGCGCCCCACGAACACCGAGCCGGCGTTGCGGACCCAGGCAAGATCGCCCGCGGCGTCCACCGTCAGGTGCTCGGGAGCGATCCGGTTGGCGAGATACCGAGCCTCCGCCGCATTGGCCGTCACCAGGATGAGCCCGCGCTTGCCCAGCGCCTGCGCCGCCACCGGATAGGCCAGCACTCGGCGACCCACCTCGGCCCGCACCGCGCGCGCCAGCCCCACTCGACTGGTAAGCAGGATCCCCACCGCATCCGGGTCGTGCTCGGCCTGCGCCACCAGATCGGCGGCGATCAAGGCGGGGTCGCCGCGCTCGCTGACCACCGCGATCTCGGTGGGGCCGGCCAGCATATCAATGGCGCAATCGGGCGCCACCAACTCCTTGGCCGCGGTCACCCAGGCGTTGCCCGGCCCAACGATCTTCTGCACCGGCGGGATGGATGCCGTACCGTAGGCGAGCGCCCCGATCGCGTGCGCGCCGCCGACGCGGTACAACTCGGTCACGCCCAGCACGTGGGCGGCGGCGAGAATCTCCGGCGCGGGCCGCGGGCACACCACCGCGATGCGCGCCACGCCCGCCGCTTGGGCGGGGATCACGGTCATGAGCAGGGTCGAGGGCAGCGGGTAGCGTCCGCCCGGAACATAACAGCCCACGGCGTCGAGCGGTACCACGCGCTGGCCCACGCGCAGCCCCGGCACCGGGGCGAAGCTGAAGTCGCGCGGCCGCTGGCGCGCGGCAAAGGCGCGCAGGCGGCGCGCCGCGGTGGTCAGCGCTTGGCGCAGCGGCGCCGGCGCGGACGCCCAGGCGGCGCGCATCTCCGCCGTGGCAACCCGCAGCGGAACCGAGGGATCGAGCCCGTCCAGCTTGGCGCGTTGGCGTAGAAGCGCGGCGTCGCCGCCCCGGCGCACCGTCCCGACGATGCGCCGCGCAGCCGGCCGGACGCGGGTGTAGGCGGCCTGGCGGCGATCGGTGAGGAATGCCAGCGCTTCTCCGGCTTGTTCGGATCGGAGCAGTTTCACAGCACCACCTTGTTGAGCGGATACTCCACGATGCCGGCGGCGCCCGCGGCCTTGAGCCGCGGGATCACTTCGCGCACCGCGCCCTCGTCCAGGATGGTGTTGACCGCCACCCAGCGCGCATCGCTCAGCGCGGACACGGTGGGCGCGTTGAGCGCCGGCAGAACCGCAAGGATGGCGTCCAGCCTGGCCTGTTCCACGTTGAGCATCAGACCCACTTGCCCCTGCGCGGAGATGGCGCCCATCAGCATCAAAGCGAGGTTGGCGATCTTCCGCTCCTTCCACGGATCGGACAGCGCGGCCGGGTTGGCGATGAGATGGGTTTCGCTTTCCATCACGGTGTCGAGAATGCGCAGCCGGTTGGCGCGCAGCGAGCTGCCGGTCTCGGTGACCTCCACGATCGCGTCCGCCAGCCGCGGCGGCTTGATCTCGGTGGCCCCCCAACTAAACTCGACTTTGACCGGGACGCCCCGTTCCGCGAAGTAGCGTCGCGTCACGTCGACCAGTTCGGTGGCGATGGTCTTGCCGGCAAGGTCCTCGGCGCGCTGCCAGGGTGCGCTCTCCGGTACCGCCAACACCCAGCGCACCCGCCGCCGGCTTTGCTTGGCGTACACCAGCGGGGCCACGCTCTGGACCGGCAGACCGCTCTCCACCACCCAGTCCATGCCGGTAAGCCCGGCATCCAGCACGCCGTGATCCACGTACCGGGCCATCTCCTGGGCGCGGATCAGCATGCACTCGATCTCGGGATCGTCAATGGCGGGAAAGTACGAGCGGCCGTCGGCGAAGATGTTCCACCCCGCGCGCCGGAAGAGCGCCAGGGTGGCCTCTTGCAAACTGCCCTTGGGAAGTCCGAGGCGAAGTTTCGCGCTCATGCGCGCACCTCGGTGCGGAGCGGTTTGGTGAAGCAACTCACCGTGCCCTCGTGGCAGACCACGCCGTCGCCCTCCACCTCGACCCGCAGCAGCAGTGTGTCGCGGTCGCAGTCGGTCGCCGCCTCCACCAGGCGTAAACGGTTGCCGCTGGTTTCGCCCTTTTTCCAGAGCTGGCGGCGGGAACGGCTCCAGAAGGTGACGTAGCCGGTTTCGCGGGTGCGCTGCCAGCTCTCCGGGCTGAGGAAGCCCAGCATCAGCACCTGGCCGGTGCGGGCGTCCTGCACGATGCCGGGGGTGAGGCCGTCTTGTTTTTCGAAATCGAGAAGTACATCGGTCATGAGTGCAACCCTGGGACTAAAGCAAAAAGCCCGCCAGCGCTGGGCGCCGGCGGGCTCGAATCTGGTCTTGGTTGGCCGTCTCTTACGGCTGGAAGTCGAAGACGCAGCGGATCGCCGGCACGTGGATCACGTGGTGATGGTGCTGATGGCGATGCTGGCGACGGCCCTGCATGAGAGGAATCCAGCTTACCCGTAATCCGGACCTCCTGTCAACCGGCGTTCAGCTTGGCTTAATCTCATACTGACTAGCGTGGGCACTGCGGAGGTCTTTTTCTATGAGCAAGTTGCGATGGGTGGGCTTGGGTCTGGGCGTGCTGGCGGTGTGCCTGCTGGCGGGCGCGCAGAGCGGTTCGGATCGTCCCGGCGGCTATCACGTCGGCCAGTCGGTGACGCTGCCCGGCGGCGGCGGTTGGGACTACCTCGGCATTGACGTACCCGGTCGCCGGATCTACGTCTCCGCCAGTACCGAAGAAGATGTGGTCAACGCCGACACCTTCCAGGTTGTGGGCAAAGTTGAAGGACTGAAAGGCACCCACGGCGTCGCCATCTCCGGCAAGGACGGCCACGGTTTCACCAGCAACGGCGGCGGCAACAGCATGACCGAGTTCGACCTTAAGACGCTGGCCACCATCAAGGAAATCCCGCTGCCGATCCAGCGCCCGGACGGCATCATCTATGACCCGGCCACCGACCGCGTCTTCGCCTTCAACCACGACAGCAAAGCGGTGGCGGTGGACGCCAAGACCGGCGAGGTGGCGGGCACCGTGGATTTGCCCAGCAAGGCCAGCGAATACGCCGTGGCTGACGGCCGGGGCCACGTCTACAACAACATGGAGGATTCCAGCGTCGAGATCGAAATTGACGCCAAGACGCTCAAGATCACCCACCAGTGGCCGCTTGCGCCTTGCGAAGGACCCTCCGGCCTGGCCATGGACACGCAAACCCGGCGGCTGTTTATCGGCTGCCACAACGGCATGATGGCCATGATGAACGCCGACACCGGCGCGATCGTGGCCACCGTCCCGATCGGCCCGGGTGTGGACGCCAACCGCTTCGACGAGGGCACCAAGCTGGCTTTCAGCTCCAACGGCGGCGGCACCGGCACCATCACCGTGGCCCACGAAGACAGCCCCGGCAAGCTCACCCTGGTGGGTAACATCCCCACCGAGGCGGGCGCGCGCACCATGGAGCTCGACCCCAAGACGCACACGCTCTTCACCGTGACCGCCAAGTTCGAGCCCGCTCCGCCCCGCCCGGCGGGCGAAGCGGCACCGGCCGGCCGTGGGCGCGGACCCCGCCGGCAAATGGTGGCGGGCAGCTTCCATCTACTGGTCATTCCCAACCATTAAATTCAGGAGACTTCCATGACAACGATGCGTTTGTTGACCCTGGCCGCCGGCATCGGCGTCCTATCCCTGGCGACCGCGGCCTACGCCGCGACGCCGCGCCAGACCGCCGGTCCGGAAGGCTACCACGTCTCGAAAACGCTTCCGCTCCCCGGTACCGGCGGCTGGGATTACCTCACCGGCGACCCCGCCAACCGCCGGCTCTACATTTCCCACGGCAACGAGGTGCTGGTGCTGAACATGGACACGCAGGCGGTGGTGGGCACCATCGCCGACCTGCACGGCACCCACGGCATCGCCATCTCCGACAAGGACGGCCATGGCTTCATCACCAACGGCGGCAACGCCACCATCACCGAGTTCGACATCCACTCGCTCGCCAAGCTGAAGGAGATCCCGGCGCCCAAGGACGTGGACGGCATCATCTACGATCCCGCCACCGACCGGATTTTCGCCTTCTGCGGCGACGCCAACCAGGCCATCGCGGTGGACGCCAAGACCGGCGCCACCGCCGGCACGATTGACCTCGGCGGCGGGCCCGAGTTCGGCGCCAGCGACGGCCGCGGCCACATCTTCAACGTGCTCGAGGACAAGAGCGAAATCCTCGACATCGACGCCCACACCCTGAAGATCTTGGGGCGCTTTCCGCTGGCCCCGTGCGAAGGGCCGTCGGGCGTCTCGATCGACGCCGCCCACCATCGCGTCTTCGCCGGCTGCCACAGCGGCGTCGTCGCCATCGTAAATACCGACAACGGCAAGGTCATCGCCACCCCCAAGATCGGCTCGGGGATTGACGCTTCGCGCTTCGAACCCAGCACCCAGTTGCTCTTCACCTCGCAGGGCGACGGCACCATCACCGTGATCCACGAGGACAATCCCAACCAGTTCACCGAGGTGGGCAATATCACCACCGAATCGGGCGCGCGGACCATGGAGATTGACCCCAAAACCCACACCATCTTCACGGTCACCGCCAAGTACGGACCGCGGCCGGCGGCCGCTCCGGGGGGCCGGCGCAGCCGTCCGCCCATGATCCCGGGCAGCTTCCACCTGCTGGTCATTACGAAGTAGGCGTCGCCAGCAGCCGGTTGAGCCCGGCGAGCGGGACCGCCACCCAGTCGGGACGGTGGTTCAGTTCGTAGGCCAGTTCGTAGACCGCCTTTTCACATTCGAAGAACGACAACGCCGCCGTCAAGGCGGCGTTGTTGTTGGGAACGAGACCGGAGGCCGAACCGATCGCGGCCAGATAGGCGTCCAGAAACGCCGCGCGCGCCCCCGCTTCCCACTCGGGACGGCGCGCGCTGTGGGCGGCGTAGCTGAAGGAGCGCAGCATTCCGGCGACGTCCTGCAGCACGCAGCCCTTCTGCCGCCTTTCCGGAATCGGGCGCGCAGGCTCGCCCTCAAAATCGAAGATCACGAAATCCTCTTCGGTCTTGAGCACTTGGCCGAGGTGGTAATCGCCATGCAGACGGATGCGGGAAAGCCCCAGGCACGCCTCCAACCCGGAAGTCGGCCCGGAAAGGCGCCGTACCCAGGGTTGCAGCAACGTGGCGTACGGACGCATCTCGGGAGAGCGTACCGCCGCCGCGGCACGGCCGCGCCACCGCTCGAGATCGGCCGGAGCCACCGGCTCCGGCTTGAATGCCAAGTCGCCGTGGATCGAGGCCAACGCCAGGTGAAGCTCGGCGGTGCGGCGGCCCAGCCGCTCCAGATCGGCCAGCAGGCGTTCGCCGGCAGCCCGGTCCGGGAGCCCGCGCAAAACATACTGCCACCCATCCCCCTGATTGGGGACGAAATCCTGTAACACCGCCAATGTGTAGTCGGAGTAAATCACCCGCGCCCGGACTGCGGGAATATGGCGGAACGGGGTGTGCAGCGCCAACGCCCGCGGCACCTCGAACTCGGGATTCTCGCCCGGCATGAGCCGGCGGAACAGCTTGCACAGCCAGCGCGGGGTGGACGCCGCATCATAGTACAGCACCGAGGTATTGCTCTGCTCCGCCGAGAGCAAGCGGCTCGATGCGCTGGCGGGAGCGGGCCCCACCAGCCATTGAAACTCAAAGGTGGCGGCGCCTCCCGGCAAATGGGCGGAGCGGCGCAGGCGCTCGAACCAGCGCTGCCGCACCTCCGGCAGGGCCAGGGGATCCTTCCCGGCGGGCGCATTGCCGTCGGCATCCAGCAAGAGGAAATAGCGGGCGGCGGGCAGCCCGGCGCTGACCACATCCGCCACGGCGAGGCGCACGCCGCCGCCCATATCGGCCTCGTCGGTTACGTCCACGCTGAGGATGGGCGCGCTCTTGCCCGCGAACCATCGTTGTGCGGGCAGCCAGGCCCGCAGGCCGGACGCTTCCCTCATACCCCTCCATCATGGCATGATCGTGCCATAGCCCTTTCCCAGGTTGGTTTCATGAAGACAACCGTAAGATGCATCCTGCCGCTGTTGTTGCTGCTCCTGCTAACCCCGGCGGCACCGGCGCAGACCGATGCCCGCACCGTCACGGTGCCGCGCATCAATTTCACCACCTTCACCCTGCCCAACGGCCTGCGCGTGGTCCTATCGGAAGATCACTCGCTCCCGGTGGTGACCGAAAGCCTGCTGTTCGATGTGGGCGGCCGCGATGAACACCCCGGGCGCAGTGGGTTTGCGCACCTGTTCGAGCACCTGATGTTTGAGGGCTCCGCCCACGCCCCCAAAGGCGTCTTCGATCACTTGGTGGAGGGCTACGGCGGCAACGACAACGCCAGCACGCACGAGGATTACACCTTCTATTACGAGAACGTGCCCAGCAACGTGCTCGAGACGGTGATGTGGCTGGATGCCGACCGCATGGCCGCGCTCAACGTCACCCAGGCCAACATGAAAAACCAGATCGCTGTGGTCGAGGAGGAGAAGCGCATGCGCGTGGACAACGCCCCCTACGGCCCGCTGATGTATGTGGACGTGGGCCAGGCCGCCTTCCACAACTGGCAGAACTCCCACCCGGTCATCGGTTCCTTTCAGGATCTGGACGCGGCCACGCTCCAGGATGTGCAAGAGTTCTTCAACGAGTACTATGCTCCGCGCAACGCCATCCTGACGATCGTGGGCGACCTGGACACCGCCAAGACGGAAGAGTTGGTGAAGCATTACTTCGGCTGGATCCCGAACCGGGGAACCATCACGCCGGTAAAAACCGACGAACCCGTGCAGCAGGAACAGAAGACGCTGACCGTGCACGACGCCCAAGCCAAGCTCCCGGCCATGGCCATCGCCTGGCAGGGCCCGGCGCGCGATACCCCCGACTTCTACGCCCTGACGCTGTTGAGCCAGTTGCTGTTCAGCGGCGAAAGCTCGCGCCTCTACCAGTCCCTGGTCAAGAACAGCCAGGTGGCGCTGGAGGTGGATGGCGGGCTGGGCTTTCCCAGCGCCGACTTCACCGACTACCGCGCCCCCGGGCTCTTTACCGGCCTGGTCATCCACAAGCCCACCGCCACGCCGGATCAGGTGGAGTCGCTGATCTTTCAGCAGATTCAGCAAGTCGAAGCCACCGGGGTGCCCCCGGACGAACTGGACCGGCTGAAGACCATGTTCAGCTCGAACTGGATCCAGTCGCAGCAAACCACGCTCGACCGGGCGCAGCTGCTGGCGCTGGCCACCCTCTTCGACGGCACGCCCGAGGCGGCCAACTCGGAGCTCTCCCGTTTCATGGCCGTGAGTTCGGCCGATATCCAACGGGTCGCGCGCACCTACCTGACCCACGCGCGCAGCACGGTGGTATTGGATCTCCCCGGACCGGCGCCCGCCGCCGCCGGGAAGACGGGAGGAGGACGCTAATGCGACTGCACACCGCACTCACTGTACTGGCCATCGGCGCCCTTGGCTGCGGCCTGACCGCCCAGCAGGCGGCGCCCACCAACACCCCCGATTACATGACCCACCCGCCCACCCCGGGCGCGGTGAAGCCTTACGCCCCACCCACCAGCCACGCCGACCAGTTGCCCAATGGCTTGAAGATCGTGGTGGTCGAGGACCATCGCTTCCCGCTGATCAGCGTGCGCCTGGCGCTGCGCGCCGGCACCTCGCGCTTGACGCCCGACCAGGCCGGCCTCGCCAGCGCTGAGGCCGATTTGCTCACCGAGGGTACCCCCACCCGCACCTCGCTCCAGATCGCGCAGGCCACCGACGCCATGGGTGGCGACTTGAGCGCCGGCGCCGGTCCGGATTTCCTGACCGTGAGCGGCGATGCGCTCAGCAGCCACGCCCAGCCGCTGTTTGAACTGCTGGCGGATATCGTCCTGCATCCGACTTTCCCCCAAAACGAGGTGGCGCTGGAAAAAGCCAACCTGGAGCAGAGCCTGATCGCCAGCCGCGCCAACGGTGGCTTCCTGGCGTCGGTGGAGTTCAATAAGCTGCTGTACGGCAAGCACCCTTACGCCATCACCTCGCCCACCGAAGCTTCGCTTGCCAAACTCGACCGCGCGGCCCTGGTGCGGTTCCACGATACCTACTTCCTGCCCAACAACCAGGCCGAGGTGGTCGTAACCGGCGATATCAACGCCGCCCGCGCGCACAATCTGGTGCAGCAGTACTTCGGCGACTGGAAGTTGGGACGCCCAGCGCCCCCCCCGTCGCCGCCGGTCGAGCCGCCCGCGCAACGGCGCATTTATCTGGTGGAGCGGCCCGGCTCGGCGCAGTCCACCATCTTATTGGGCAACCTGGGCTTGACCCGCACCGCGCCCGACTACTTCCCTTTCGTCGTCGTGAACGAGGTGCTGGGCGGCAGCTTTAACTCCCGGCTGATCGCCGATATCCGCGAGAAAAAGGGCTACACCTATGGCATCTCGAGCGCCAACCAGCCCAACCGCGACCTGGGCGATTGGATCGTCGAGACCGAGGTGCGCACAGCGGTCACCGCACCGGCGTTGCAGGAAATCTTCGCGCAACTGGACCAGATCCGCGCGGCTCCGGTCTCGGCCCAGGAACTGGTGCAGGCCAAGAACTTCCTCAGCGGCAACTTCGTCCTCGGGCTCCAGACCCAGGCCGAGGTGGCGAACCAGTTCCTGACCACGGGCATCTACGGGTTGCCCCCGGACCGCCTGGCGACCTGGGTGGATGACGTCGAAGCGGTGACCGCGGATCAGGCGCAAGCGGCGGCGCAGCAGTATATCCATCCCGACAAGGAAATCGTGGTGGTGGTGGGCGACGTGAAGCAGATCGAGGCCGGCCTGGCCAATCTCGCGCCGGGCACCACCATGACCATCTTCAATGACAAAGGCGACGTGGTCGGCAGCTATCCGCCCGAGGCTCCGGCGAAGGTGGGAGGCAACCGGTAGGCTGTAACCGGCGTCTAAATTCCCGCCAAGGCATCTATGACGGCGCGAGTGAAACGGGAAGTGGTCGCGAATGCGGCCCCCGCCGGCACAAGATCCCGGGGCAGGAGACCGGAGCGTAGCGTGTTTTCCACCGCCGCCTCCATCGCCGCGGCCGCGGCTTCTCTCTGAAACGAGTGGCGCAGCAGCATCGCGGCGGAAAGAATCGCCCCGGCCGGATTGGCCCAGTCCTTGCCGGCAATGTCGGGCGCGGAGCCGTGCACCGGTTCGTACAGTCCAACCGCGCCGCCAAGCGACGCCGAGGGCAGCAACCCCAGCGAGCCCGCGAGCACGCCGACTTCGTCGCTGAGAATATCGCCGAACAGGTTCTCGGTGGCCAGCACGTCGAAGAATCCCGGGCGCAGGATCAGCTGCATCGCGCAGTTATCCACGTAGAGGTGGTCGAGCGTGACATCGGGAAACTCGGCGGCCACGCGCTGGAAAACCTGGCGCCAGAGCTGGCTGGTTTCGAGCACGTTGGCCTTGTCCACGCTGGTGAGATGGCGGCGGCGCTGACGCGCGAGTTGAAACCCGAATCGGGCCAGACGCTCAATTTCTCCCACGGTGTAGCGCAGGGTGTTGAAGGCCTCGTCGCGGGCGGCGGTGAAGCCGCGCGGCTGGCCAAAGTAGAGTCCGCCGGTCAACTCGCGCAGCACCACGAGATCGGCCCCGGCGACGATTTCCTCGCGCAGCGGGGTCGCGCCCGCGCCGGCGATCCGGCGTACGGGGCGGAGGTTGGCCCAGCAGCCCAGCAGTTGGCGCAAGGCGAGCAGACCGGTTTCGGGCTTGCGCGCCGGCGGCTCCCCGTCAAACTCGGGCGCGCCCACCGCGCCGAGCAGGACCGCCTGGGACGCCAGCACGGCGGTGCGGGTGGCGTCCGGGAGCGGCACGCCCGCGGCGCGGAGAGCGGCACCGCCGATGGCGTGGGAGACCAGCTCCAGGCGGAAGCCAAAGCGGTCGCCAGCGGCGCGCAGCACCGCGACCGCGGCATCGGTGACCTCGGGGCCGATGCCGTCGCCCGGCAGCAAACAGACGTTCAAGGTGGTCATAGCCCAGTGTGAGCGGGAACGCGCGGCGGCGTCTAGACGCCCCAAAGCGCCGCCGCGGCGGGGCGGGCGTCGTAGACGTAAATTTCGGTGTCCTGCAGGGCCTCGATGGTATAGGCGGTGCCGGCGGGAATGGTCAAGGCATCGCTGGCGCGCAGCCAGGCGGGAACGGGAGCGGTAGACAGAGCCGCGGCGTGGGGTTCCAGCATGACCCGCAGGCGGCCGCGCACGACTGCGAGAATGCGGTCCTCCGGATGTTCCCGGGTGGAGCTGGAACCGCTTGCCAGTGTGGTCAAATCGGCGATCATACGGCGGTTCTCAGGCCGGCTGGAGCGGTTTCGGCCGATACCGGAAGCTGGCGGGCAATGGCCCGCAGATCGCCGTCGTCAAGGACCTTGCGCCGGTCGGCCAAGGCGATAAATAGCCCGTAGGCGCGTTCGAGCTGTCCCGGATCGAGGCGGTGTCCGAGGGCGGCAAAACGAACCTGCAAAGCGTGGCGGCCGGAGTGTTTGCCCAGCACCAGCTCGTGGGCTGCGCGGCCCACCGTGCGAGGCGTCATGATCTCGTAAGTGAGCGGCGACTTGAGCATGCCGTCTTGATGGATACCGGCCTCGTGGGCGAAGGCGTTGCGTCCGACGATGGCCTTGTTGGGTTGCACCTCGACGCCGGTGATGCGGCTGAGGAGCTGGCTGGTGGGATGCAGTTGCTCGGTGACCACCCCGGTGGTAAACGGGAGCGCGTCACGGCGTACCTGCAGCGCCATGACCACTTCCTCCAGGGAGGCGTTGCCGGCGCGTTCTCCAATACCGTTGATGGTGCACTCCACCTGGCGGGCTCCCGCCGACACCGCGGCCAGGGAGTTGGCTACCGCCATGCCCAGGTCGTCGTGACAGTGAACGCTGAAGACGGCTTCCGGGCCGGCGTTGACGGCGGCGCGCAGATAGGTGATCAGGCGGGCGTACTCGTCGGGCACGCTGAAGCCGACGGTGTCGGGAACGTTGAGGGTGGTGGCGCCCGCGGCGACCGCGGTGCGCAGCACCTCGGCCAGGAAGGCGCGGTCGCTGCGGGTCGCATCCTCGGCGGAGAACTCGACGTCGGCGACCAGGGCGCGCGCCAGCGCGACCGCGCGGCGGACGTCGTCCAGCACCTGGGCGCGCGTCTTGCGGAGTTTGTGCTCGAGATGGATGTCGCTGGTGGCGAGAAACACGTGCAGGCGGGGCGTCTCCGCCGGCCGCAGCGCTTCCGCGGCGCGCCGCACATCGGCTTCGACCGCCCGGGCCAGGGCGGCAACGGTGGTGCGGCGGCAATGGCGGGCCACATTCAGCACACCCTCAAAGTCGCCTTCGGAGGCGATGGGAAAACCGGCCTCCAGTACGTCCACGCCCAGCTCTTCCAGTTGCAGCGCCAAGCGAAGCTTTTCCGCCGGCGACATGCTGAATCCGGGCGCCTGTTCGCCGTCGCGCAAGGTGGTGTCAAAGATGCGGACTCGATCGGGCATGTCCGCAGTCTGGCTGCGGAGTGCGTGCAAGTCCAATTTATAATACTTCTAGTTCCATAAGCGTTTATTATGGCGGTATGAATTTGGCGGACCTGGAGACGCTGCTCATGGTGGCGCGAGAACGCAGCTTTTCGCGCGCGGCCGAGCGCCTGCGCCGCACCCAGCCGGCGGTATCGCTGGCGGTACGGCGCTTGGAAGAGGCGTGCGGCGAGGAGTTGGTGGACCGAACCGGCAAGCAGGCCCGCTTGACGCCGGCGGGGGAATTGGTGGCGCGGGGCGCGGAGCAGATGGTGCGGGAACGCGGCCGCCTCGAACAGGAGTTGTGGGAGTTGCGCGGCTTGCAGCGCGGCAAGGTCACGGTGGGGGCGAACGAGAGCACGGCGTTTTTTCTGCTGCCGGTGGTGGAGGCGTTCCACGCGCGTCATCCGCTGGTAAAGGTTGAGGTACGTCGCAGCTTATCGCGCAACATTCCCTCGGAAGTTCTGGCCGGCAACCTGGATCTCGGGGTGGTGGCCTACGATCCGGAACAACACGAGTTGGAGGCCAGGGTCGTCTACCGGGACCGGCTGGCGTTTATCGTCTACCCGGGCCACGCGCTGGCGCGCGCGCGGCGGCCGGTGGCTTTGGCCCGTCTGGGACAGGAAAGCTTCATCGCCCACAACGTCGAATCGCCCTACCGCGACTTCACCGTGACGACCTTCCGGCGGCAGCAAGTAACGCTCAATATCGCGATGGAAATGCCCACGATCGAGAGCATCAAGCACCTGGTGGCGCGCGGCCGCGGGGTGGCGTTCGTGCCGCGCATCTCGGCTGCGCTTGAGCTGGAAGCCGGCAGCTTGTGCGAGGTGCCGGTGCGTGACTTCAAGGTCGAGCGTCCGCTGCGCATGATCACGCCGCGCAATCGGCGGGGCTCGCACGCGGCGCAGGCCTTTGCCGCCCTGGCGCCGCAGGGCGCCCCTGCAACCGCTTAGAGGCAGGGCACCTGCCACGCGGTATGGGCGGCGGCGCTTCGGCCCCAACGGCACGAAGGCGCCAAAACTGCCCGGTATACTGAAAGTAGGCGGATTCACTGGCACGTCCGCCGCTAGCCACCATGATTCAACTTTCCGGAGCGGCCAAGCATTTTGGCGGCCGTACGCTCTTTGCCAACGCGGACTTGCTGATTCCCGACCGCGCCCGTGTGGGCGTGGTGGGCGCGAACGGCAGCGGAAAGACCACGCTCCTACGGATTCTGGCGGGGATCGAACCCCTCGACGAGGGGAAAGTCCTCCAGAACCGGGACCAGACCATCGGGTACCTCCCGCAAGAGGGTCTGCACATGGCGGGGAGGTCGTTGCTGGAGGAGTGCCGGTCGGTATTCTCCAACCTGATGGCGGTGGAAGCGGAAATCCAGGCGCTCGAAGCGCAACTGGAACACACCGACGACCTCAGCCTCTTTGAGCGCTACGCCGACTTGCAGCACCAGTTCCAGGTGAGCGGAGGCCCCTCGCTGGAAGCCAGAATCGGCACCATCCTGGCCGGTTTGGCGTTTGCGCCCGAAGATCTGCAACGGCAGTGCGAAGAGTTCAGCGGCGGCTGGCAGATGCGGATCGCGCTGGCGAAACTGCTGCTCCAGGAACCGAAAGTCCTGCTGCTCGACGAGCCCACCAACCACCTCGACCTGGAGACGCGCAATTGGCTGGAGGAGTACCTGAGCCGGTATCCAAATGCCTGCATGCTGGTCTCCCATGACCGCTACTTCCTGGATGCGGTCGTGGACCGGATTGTGGACTTGGCTCAGACCAAGATCACGGTGTATACCGGCAACTACAGCAGCTTCCTGAAGCAGAAAGAGGAGCGGCTGGCGCAAATTCGGGCCGCTTACAACAACCAGAAGGAGAGACGCGAGCAGCTTGAGGTCTTCATCAACCGCTTTCGCTACACCGCCACCAAGGCGGCGCAGGTGCAGAGCCGGATCAAAGAGCTGGAGCGGATGGAAGAAATCGAAGTGCCGCCGCACGAGGAGACGATCCACTTCTCGTTCCCCCAACCAAAGCCCAGCGGGCGCCGGGCTTTGGAACTGCGGGGCGTCAGCAAGCGCTACGGCAGCAAGCGCGTGTTCGAGGGACTCGATCTGGTGTTGGACCGGGGCGACCGGATCGGATTGATCGGGCAGAACGGCGCCGGCAAGAGCACCTTGCTCCGGCTGCTGGCCGGGGCGGAGCCTCCCGACTCGGGCGAGCGCGTCTTGGGACACCAGGTCACGTTCGACTTTTTCGCACAGGACCAGTACAAGGTCCTGGACGAGAACGCGCGCATCCTGGACGACTTGACCTCGATCAGCCCCGTCCTCATGGTGCCGCAGTTGCGCACGCTGCTGGGCAGTTTTCTGTTCCACGGCGACGACGTGTTCAAGCGCATCGGGGTGCTGAGCGGCGGCGAGCGCAACCGCTATGCCCTGGCGCGGATGCTGCTGCGGCCGGCGAACTGCCTGCTGTTGGACGAGCCTACCAATCACCTCGATCTCCAGGCCAAAGAAGTACTGCTCGAAGCGCTACGCCAGTACACCGGCACGGTCATCTTCGTGTCGCACGACCGGGCGTTTATTGACGGGCTCGCCAACAAGATCGTGCATGTGACCCCGCGGGAGTCAGGCGGCGGGGTGGAACTCTATCCGGGCAACTACGAGGAGTACCGGTACCATTTGGAGCTGCAGGAGGCTGCGAAGGCGGCGCAGGCGCAAGCCCCGGCCGCAACCGCCACGGCGAATAGCGCACCCGCCCCGAGGTCTCGCCGCGTCAACCCGCAACGCGAGCAGGCGTTGCGGCAGCAGATCGGCACCCTGGAGGCCGAGATAGCCGCCGTCGAAGAGGAAGTCAGGGAGCTGGAACGAGCCATGGGCGACGCGGCCACGTTTCAGGACGGTCAGCGTGCCCAAGCCACCATGACGGAGTACCAGAGCCGGCTGCGGCGGCGGACGGAACTCTACGCCGCGTGGGAAGAAAAGAATGCCGCGATGGCGGAGTTCACCGGGAGCTAAGCCGCCTTGCGGGGCCGGGACTTGCCTGACCTCGCGGCTTTGGGCTGGGAGGCGGGCTTGGCCGAGACCGGAGTCTTGGCGCCCGCGCGCGGGACGCGGCTTGGGGCTTTCCGGCGCGCATTCGCGGCGAGCTTGGGACGGGGGTTCTGGGCAGCCACCGTCTCCGGAAATACGAACTTATGGAAGCGGCTGCCGGGCTTGTCGTCGAAGATGAGCTCGAGCCCGCGCTCGTCAAAAATCTGGAAAAACGCGTTCCACTCCACTGCGGCAAGCTCCAGCGAGGAGATGGGAGCGAACTCGAAGCGCAACATGCCGCCGGCACGGCTCACGATCGCGGGCGTGGCTCCGCGGTTCCGAGCCCAATCCTGAATGGCGGCGTGGTCGCGGGTGGTTTGCGAAGCCATGACCCCCGCACAGATGCGGCGCCGCGGCGAGACGTTGCCGCGGCGCCGAGTCGGTTGACCGGTCAGGCTTGGTCGCTGCCGCTGGCCTGCTTGAGCGAAACCGTCTCGCCGATGGTGGCGCCGGCGGTGGCGGGCGAGTGGCGATAGGAGTCGATAATCTCGCGCTCGGAGTCGTGCAGCGCGGCCCGCAGGCTGAGACCGATCTTTTTCTCGCCCGGGCTCAGCTTGATGATCTTGAACTCGTATTCGCGCCCGACCACGAGCGGCCCGCCGTCGGTGATCTCGGGATTGATCTCCGAATTGTGGCAGAGACCCTCGATCCCGCCCTCCATCTCGACAAAGGCGCCGAACGAGGCCAGCCGGAGCACCTTGCCGGGCAGCACTTCGCCCAACTGGCGGACGGCGAAAAACGTCTCCCAAGCATCGGGCTCAAGCTGCCGGATCCCGAGCGAGAGACGCCGGTTGTCCACGTCGATGCTGAGGATCTTGGCCCGGACCTTGTCGCCCTTCTTGACCACCTCGGAGGGGTGCTGAATGCGCTTGGTCCAGGAGAAATCACTGATGTGCACCAAGCCGTCAATGCCGTCCTCGATCTCGACGAAGGCGCCGAAATCGGTGAGGTTGCGCACCCGGCCCTCGACGATGCTACCCGGGGCAAAACGCTCCGGCAGCGACTCCCAAGGGTTGGTTTGCGCTTGCCGCAGCGAGAGCGACATTCGGCGTTCCGACGGGTTCACGTCGAGCACCACGGCTTCGAGCTGCTGCTCGAGCGCCACGATCTTGCCCGGATGCTTGGTGCGCTTGGACCAGGACATCTCGGAAATGTGGATCAATCCCTCGATCCCCTGCTCCAACTCCACGAAGCAGCCGTAGTCGGTGATGCTGACCACCTTGCCATGGACATGGGCGCCGATGGGATAGCGCTCCTTGGCGTCGGCCCAGGGATCGGGCAGCAATTGCTTGAAGCCCAGCGACACCCGGAGCTTGGCCTTGTCGAACTTGAGCACCTTGACGGTAATCTCGTCGTTGGGCTGCACCATCTCGTTCGGATGCGCGACCCGGCCCCAGGACAGATCGCTGACATGGAGCAGGCCGTCAATACCGCCGACATCGACGAACACGCCGTATTCGGTTACATTCTTGACCACCCCGGTGACCATCTGGCCCTCGGCCAAGGTCTCCAGGGTCTCGGCGCGGCGGGATTCCATCTCATCCTGCAGCACCGACTTGCGCGACACCACGATGTTGCCGCGTTTCTTGTTCAGCTTGATCACGCGAACGCGGACGTCCTGGCCGACGAAACTGTCCAGATTGCGCACCGGACGGATGTCGAGCTGGGAGCCGGGCAGGAAGGCCTTGACCCCAATGTCGCAGGCAAGGCCGCCCTTGATGCGCTCGACGATCCGGCCCTGGATGATGGTGGCCT
>DATNAC010000045.1:0-15134 GCA_035573035.1 Terriglobales bacterium | reverse complement strand
CATCCTCGCAGCGCGCCGCCGGCTCCGGCGCGGCCAAGCGCTCGGCGGGATACTCCTGCTCGGCGAGAGATGTAAGGAGGGCGGCATCACCCGCCACGACTTCCGGTGTGCGGGCCGGAGCAAAGTACCGCGCCACCCAGTCGGGGCCGTCCCGGCGCGCGACATGGAACACTCCCTGGTCGAGCGGGCGCAGGCCGTCGACGGCAATCCCGTACTGGCGTTCGAGGCACGCCTGGAGGCGGGCCGGATCGGGAGCGGACATGGGATCAGTCTATACGGCGGCCTTCGCCAGCGTTTTGCGCCGGGCCAGGTAAATCGCGTTCATCTGCTCCCGTACCTGCTGGCTGAGGGTGGCGGCATCGTTGCGCGTCAGGCCGGTGGTAGGAATGGCTGGGCAGATCACCAACTCGACCGTGCCGGGACGCAGGTGCGCGGTCGAGGGGGGCAGGATCTCATAGGTCCCGACCAACACCATCGGCACGATGGGCACCTGCGCCTGGATCGCCACATAAAAGGCGCCGGGCACAAACTCCTGCATCGTGCCGCTGAAACTGCGGCCGGCTTCGGGAAACACGAACAACGGCAGCCCGGCGGCCACGCTCTCGGCGGCTTGCTTCAGACTCCGCATGGAGGCGCGCACGTTGGACTGATCCACCGGCAGATGCTGGCAGCGCTGCAGGTGGCCGCCCAGGAACGGGATGCGGAACAGCCCCTGCCGTGCCAGGATCCGGAACTGCAGCGGTAGGCGGGCGAACAGCACCGGCACATCCATGTAGCTGAGGTGATTGCACACCATCACCGAGGGGCGCCCGGCGAGCAGGTTCTCCTCGCCAATCACCACCACGCGCGTGCCGGCCACGCGCAGCAGCATGCGCGCCCAAGCTTGGGCCACGCGATGCTGGCGCCGGCCGCTGGGATCGAAGCGCGAGCACCCCATCGAGACCAGTCCGTAGCCGACGGTGGCGAGGCCGTAGAGCGGGGCGTACCACAACCCCGAACGCAGGCGCGACAGAGGATGGCGGAGGGCGGGCATGCTCAGGCCGGAGGCACTCCATGTTCCCGCGCTTCGCCCACCAGATACAAGGAACCGGTCACGAAGATGGCGCCCTCCGCCCCGGCGCGCCGCCGCGCCGCGGCCAGGGCGGAAGGGTAATCGGGGGCGGTTTCCACCGCCGGGGCGAGGCCGCCGCAGGCGCGCGCCAGCGCCGCGGGGTCGAGCGCGCGCGGCTGCCGGGGGGCGGTGATCACCACCGCGGCGGCACGGGGGAAAAGAAGTTCGCAAATCTCCTCGATCGCCTTGTCGCGCATACTGCCGTAGATCAGCACGGGCGCGGCGTGGCGTTCGCGGAACTCGTCCAGATAGGCGGCGAGCGCGCGGGCGGCCATGGGGTTGTGGGCGCCGTCGAGGTAGACATCGGGGCGTTCGGCGATGCGCTCCAGGCGCCCGGGCCAGCGCGCCGCGGCGAAACCCCCGGTCACCGCCGCGGGAGTGAGGTCCCAGCCCTGGCTGCGCAGTTCGGCGCAGACGGCCGCGGCCAGCGCCGCGTTCTCCACCTGGTGGCGGCCGCGCAGCGCGGTGGCGGGCGCGGCGGCGATGTCGGCGGCGGTGAGCGCGCGCAGCGGCACGCCTGCCGCGGCGGCGCGCTCGGCCAGCACCGCCGCCGCCTCCGGCGTCTGGATGGCGCTGAGCGCCCGAGGTATGCCGGGCTTAAGGATGCCCGCCTTCTCCGCGGCGATGGCGCTGACGGTCGATCCGAGGTAGGCTTCGTGGTCGAGCCCGATTGGGGTGAAGACCGCCACTCGCGGCGCGAGGACGTTGGTGGCATCCAGCCGTCCGCCCAGACCGACCTCGATCACCCCCAACTCGATGCCGGCCCCGGCAAACGCCAGCATGCCCACCGCGGTCACAATCTCGAAAAACGAAGGCGCCAGGTCCAGCCTTCCCGCGGCCAGCAGCCGCTCGGCCGCGGCACGGACCGCGCTCGCGGCCGGCGCCAATTCCTGGGGGGCGATCTCCTCGCCGCGGATGCGGATGCGCTCGGTCAGGCGCTGCAGATGGGGTGAGGTATACAGCCCGGTACGGATCCGCGCCGTCCGCGCCGCCGCCTCCACCAGCGCCGCCACACTGCCCTTGCCGTTGGTGCCGGCGATGTGCACCGAGGCGAACTGCCGCTCGGGGTGGCCCAACTCGGCCAGCAGCGTCTGAATGGTGCGCAGGTCGAAGCGGCGCCCCGGGCGCAGCTCCAACCCCAGGCTTTGCAGGTAGTCCAGCGCCTCCGATGGGTTCACAAGCGTTGGCGCGGGTCGCTGCTGCCGAGCGGGACTTCGTGCGGCGCGGCGGCGGCGCGCGCCGGCGCCGCGGGCGCGGTCGCCGCCTCGCACTGCATGAACGCCAGCGCGCGGCTCAGGTAGGCGCGCAGTTCCTGGCGCGGCACGATCGCATCCAGCATGCCGTGCTCCAGCAGGAACTCGCTGCGCTGAAAGTTGGCGGGGAGCTTCTGGCGGATGGTCTGTTCGATCACGCGCGGCCCGGCGAAGCCGATGAGCGCGCCCGGCTCGGCGATGTTCAAGTCTCCCAGCATGGCGAAGCTGGCGGTGACCCCGCCGGTGGTGGGGTCGGTGAGCACGGAAATGAAAGGCACGCCGGCGTCGTCGAGTTGCGCCAGGGCGGCGGCGATCTTGCCCATCTGCATCAGGCTGACCGCGCCCTCCATCATGCGGGCTCCCCCCGAAGCGCTGATCACGATCAACGGCACGCGGGCCGCGGCCGCCGCCTCCACCGCGCGCGTGATTTTTTCGCCCACCACCGCGCCCATGCTGCCGCCGATGAAGCCGTACTCCATGGCGCAGATGATCACCGGCCGTCCATCCAAGCTCCCGCGCGCGGTGATCACCGCATCGCGCAGCCCGGTGGACTGGCGCGCCTTCTGCAGCCGCTCGGCATAGGGCTTCAAGTCCACGAACTGGAGGGGATCGTTCGAGGCCAGTTCCTCATCCTGTTCCTGATAGACGCCGCCGTCGAAGAGCATCGCCAGGCGCGCGCGCGCATCCAGCCGGAAGTGGCGCTGGCAGCGGGGGCAGATCTGGTCGTTCTCGGCCAGGTCCTTCTTCCATATAACGTTGCGGCAGCCTTCGCACTTCAGCCACAAGCCCTCGGTGCGGACATGCTTGTCGGCAACGGAGGTTAGCGGTTTGTCCTCGCGGCGAAACCAGCTCATAGGTCAGTACTCGATTCCCCGCTGCGCTTGGATGCCCTTCTGGTAGGCGTGCTTGACCTCGCGCATTTCAGTGACGGTATCGGCCAACTCCACCAGCAGGGGGTGGGCGTTGCGGCCGGTGAGGATGACATGCAGTTGCTCGGGCTTCTGGCGCAGGAACGCGGCCACCGGCTCGGGCTCGAGCATGTGGTAGGAGATGGCGTAGTTGATCTCGTCCAGGATCACCAAGTCCCAGTTCCCGCTCAGCATTTCCCGGCGAGCCATCTCCCAGGCTTCCGCCACCAGGCGGACGTCCTCGGGATCCGGCTTTTCCGCCCCGACTTTAACGAAGCCCCGGCCCAACTGCCGCATCTGGAACCGGTCGCCGAAAGCTTGCACGGCGTCCAACTCGCCGTAATGCCAGGAACCCTTGAGAAACTGCAGCATCAATACCCGCAGCCCGGCTCCGACGGCGCGCAGCCCGGTGCCCATGGCGGCGGTGGTCTTGCCCTTGCCCGGTCCGGTGTTGATGATGATCAATCCCTGCAAGGCTATAGTCTATCGGAACTCGTTTCCCCTGGCTGGCGCGGTGCCCGGCAATGCTAGCCTTAATGCATGCCGGACTTGGACGAGGTCTTGCGGGCGTGCGCCCCGATGCTGATAGCGTACTCCGGCGGGGTGGACTCGGCCTACCTGGCTTATGCCGCCCAGCAGGCCGCTCCGGGCCAGGTGCTCGCCCTGATTGCGGACTCGCCCAGCTTGCCGCGCAGCGCGCTGCGCGAGGCGCTGGAGTTCGCCCGCGTGCACGCCATCCCGTGCGCAACCCTGGCGACCGCCGAGATGGACAACCCCGAGTATCGGCGCAACCAACCCGACCGGTGTTATCACTGCAAAGACGAGCTTTTCCGCCGCATGGAGGCGGAGCTGGAGTGCCGGCCGGGGTTTCGCACGCTGGTCTACGGAGTGAATTGCGACGACCGGCTGGAGTTTCGACCCGGGCACCGCGCCGCCGCGGAGCATAAGGTGCGGGCTCCTCTGCTGGAGGCCGGACTCGGCAAAGCCGCCATTCGCGCCCGCGCCCGCGCCGCCGGCCTGACGGTGTGGGATCGCCCCGCCGCCGCCTGCCTGGCATCGCGCGTCGCCTACGGCATTGAGGTGACCCCCGCCCTGTTGGCGCGCATTGAACTCGCCGAAGAGGCGCTCTATGAGTTGGGCTTTCGCCAGGTGCGGGTGCGCTGCCACGGCGAAGTTGCGCGCGTCGAGATTGCCCGCGGCGAGCTCCCCCGGGCCCTGGATCTGGCCATGGCCGACCAGATCGCCACGCGCCTGAGACGCGCCGGCTTCCACTACATTACGCTGGATTTACAAGGCTATCGCAGCGGCGCGCTCAACGAAATTCTTCCGGCGAAAGGTTGACCCTTCCCCGGCGGTTTTCACTACAATAGGGTTCCCCCCGGTAGCATGTGCAAGACCATGCCCGAAACCGTTCTGGTGGTGGACGACAACCCCGTGAACGTGGTGCTGCTCGACCGGATTTTGCGGACGCAGCACTACCAGGTGCAGAGCGCTTCGGATGCGGCGGGTGCTCTCGCCGCCATTCGCCGCCAGGCGCCGGATGCGCTGCTGCTGGACGTGAAGATGCCGGGCATGAGCGGCTTTGAGCTGGCCAGCGAGCTGAAGCGCAACCCCGACACCTGGCGCATCCCCATTTTGCTGGTGACCGGCTATTCCCAGCCGGAGGATCACGAGCGCGCCCAGCAAGCCGGGGCGGACGACATCATCAGCAAGCCCATCCATGGCCCCGAGCTGCTGACCCGTGTGCGGATGCTGCTCAGCCTGCGGCGCGCGGTGCTGGACCTGGACGGCGCCGAGACCGCCCTGCTGGCGCTGGCGCGCCGCATCGAGGGCCGGAACCGGTTTAAGATTGGGCATGGAGAGCGGCTCGCGTTTTGCGTCGGGCGGCTGGCGGAACGCCTGGGATGGCCGCCCGAAGAACGCCGCGCGCTGGAACGCGCCGCCGCGCTGCATGACATTGGACACATCGCCACCCCGGAGGCGATGCTGTTGAAGAAGGGCAAGCTCACCGCCAAGGAGTGGGACGTGGTGCGCCGGCATCCGGCCGCCGGGGAGGAGATGTGCGCGCCGGTGCGGCCGTTCGCGGCTTCGCTGCCGATCATCCGCCATCATCATGAGCGGCTGGACGGCAGCGGCTATCCCGATGGCTTGCGCGGCGATGCCATTCCCCGCGGCGCCCGGCTGTTCAGCCTGGCGGACGCCTATGATGCCCTGACCACCGCGCGTTCGTATCGGGCGGCGCTGCCGCCGGCGCGGGCGTTGGTCCAGCTTTGGCGGGAAGTGGAGCGCGGCTGGTGGGAGCCGGCATACTACCAGGCGCTTAGTGCCGAGGTCGCCGCGAAACCATGAGGTGGCGCACCGAACACACCACCGGCCTGGTGCTGTTGATCGCGCTCTCCCTGCCGGTGCTCATCTATTTGGCGGCCTACCATTCCGCCAGCCAGTTCGCCGCCAGCCTGGGGTGGGCCAACCACAGCCAGGAGGTACTGCTGCAATTGGACCAGATCCAATTGCAGGTGGCCGCCGCCGAGGATGAGCAGAACCGGTATCTGATCCACCCCACCGCGGCGCATCTGGACGCCTACCAGGCCGATATCGCGGCCGCGCGCAAGAGTTTGGCGGCGCTGGGGCGGATGACCGGCGAGAACCGCGAACAACAAAGCCTGCTGGCGCGGTTGACCGCCGCGGTGAACGCCAAGGCGGAGGAGCTCGCGGCGGAGGTGCGGGAAAGCCGCGCCGGTAGCGGTGCCGTGGCCTTCCGCCACGCCGAGTCGGACGACTCGCTGGTACGCTCGCAGGAGGTGCGCGCCCGCGCCGCCGCCTCCGCCCACGAAGAACAGACGCTGTTGAATCAGCGCCGCGCCGGCGCCCGTTCCTTCCAGCGCAGTTGGGTGCGTCTGTTCTGGGGAGCGTGCATTCTCAGCCTGCTGCTGTTGCTGGGGGTGTTCTTCATGTTGGTGCGCCAGATCCGGGAGCGCCGCCGCGCGCAGGAGGCGCTGGCGCTCAGCCACCGCCAGCTCGAAGAGAGTTGGCAGCGCTACCACAACCTCATCGCCAACATGCCGGCGGCGGTGTGGACCTTGCGCCGCGACGGCTCCACGGAGTTTGTGTCGTCGCACATCGAAACGCTGACCGGCTTTTCCACGGCCGAAGTCGTGGCCGGCGGCGCCACCTTCTGGACCGAGATCCTTCACCCCTCCGACCGCAAGACGGTCACCGCCGCCTTTGATCGCCTGTTTGAGCAGGGCCAGCCGCTGGCCGCCGAGTTCCGCCTGCATCACAAGTCGGGCGCATGGATTTGGGCGCAGGCCCGCGCCCAGCACGTGCATCTGCAGGCCCAGGAACCGATGGCGGACGGGGTGCTGTACGACATCAGCGAGGCCAAGCGCCGCGCTGAATTCGAACTGCGCCAGCGCGAATTGGAGATCCGCGACCAGGAAATGCAGCGCAGCTACAAGTTCAAGAGCGACTTTCTGGCTAGTGTCAGCCACGAATTGCGCACGCCGCTCAGCGCCATTTTGGGATTTTCCGACTTGCTCACCCAGGGCATCGGGGGCGAGCTGAACGAGGAGCAGGCGGGGTTTGCCCGGCACATTCATCAGAGCGGCCAGCATTTGCTGGCGCTGATCAACGACGTGCTGGACCTAAGCCGGCTCGAATCCGGCGCCATGCCGCTGCACCGCGAGCCGCTGGAACTCGAGTCCGTCGTCCTGGATGCGTTGGATACGGTGCACGGCATGGCCGCGGATAAGCAACTGAGTCTGCGCCAGGAGGTTGAGCCCGGCTTGATCGTCTCCGCCGATGCGGTGCGGCTCCGTCAGATTCTGATCAACCTGCTCAGCAACGCGGTCAAGTTCACCCCCGAGCGGGGTCAGGTGGCGCTGCTGGCCAACCGCCAGGACAACCTGGCACGCATCACGGTGTGCGATACTGGGATCGGCATCGCCACCGAAAATCTGGAATTGATCTTTGAGCGGTTCCAGCAGGTGGATGTGCCGGGAAACCGCAAACAGGGTAGTGGGTTGGGCTTGGCGATTACGCGCCAATTGGTGCGGCAACACGGCGGCGATATTACGGTCGAGAGCAAGGCCGACCAGGGCTCACGCTTCATTTTTACCCTGCCCCTGGTCGCGGCGCCGCCGCGCGAGGCCAACCAAGCGGTCTCTGGATTGCAGGGTTAGAGCAATGGCCTGAACGAGGAGGCCAAAGAAGACTGCCGCGCCCCCCGGGCTGCGGTCGCAAACGATGACAGAGCGGAATGGACGGATGATTTGATGAAACGAATTGTAGTCGCCGACGACAACGACCTGATGCGGCGCCTGCTGAAGGCGAGCTTGGCCGCCGGCGGGTACGAGGTCATCACCGTGGCCAACGGGCAGGAGGCGATCGCGCAAATGCGCGACCAGCCCGCCGATCTCGTGCTGATGGATCTGCACATGCCCGAACTGGACGGGCTGGGCGCCCTGCGTCTGATGCGCGCCGATCCCAGCCTGCAGACGGTGCCGGTGTTGGCGATTACCGCGTTTTTTCACCCGGAGGGGCGCAATCAGGCCTTGGCCGAGGGATTCAGCGGCTACCTCACCAAACCCATCAACCGCGACCAGTTACTGCGCGAAGTGGCCACCTGGATCGACCGCGCAGAAAGTTCCTAACCGCGAAAATTCTGCGCGTTCTTTGTGCAGCATTTCGGTCTCTGGCATGATGGAGGCACGCGATGCGCATCCTCATGCTGAGCGACGAAAGCCATGACGCCAGCATGGGCGGGCCCAAGGTGGCGCTCAAATTGCGGCAGGAGTTGACCGCCCTAGGGCATGGCTGCGATCTGCTTTTCCGTCCGGATCTGGGAGACCGGCCCCGCAATCCCCGCTTGCGGCTGGCGGTGTCCCCTTGGCTGGCCCGCCAAGCCGCGGACCGGGCCCTACGCCGGGCGGCCGCGGCCGGAGTTCCCTACGATGTTATTGACGCCGCCAGCGCCGAGGGCTGGCTGTTGCCGCGCCGCGCCGGCGGCCCGGCGGTGGTCGCCCGGTCACACGGTCTCGAGCATCGCTACTATCAGGCCCTGCTGGAGGATGCGCGATCCGGCCTGATCCACAAACCCTTGACCCACCGGATATGGTTTCCCGCCGTGCGCCTGACCCAGGTCGCGGCGGCGCTGCGCCGTGCCGACCGTGTGATCGCGCTCAACCGCGCCGACCGGGCGCGCATCCTGGCCCGGGGCTGGCAGCCCGCGGAGCGGGTGGAGATTGTCCCGCACGGGGTGGACGCCGCGCGCTGGGCACAGGCTCCGGATCGCGAGGCCCCGCGCGGCCAAGGCATCCTGTTCTGCGGTTGGTGGACGACCAGCAAAGGAGTGGCCTACCTGGCCCAGGCCTATGCTCAGCTCTGGCAGCGGGGATTGAAGATCCCGTTAACCCTTCTGGGTGCGGGCAGTGGGCCCGGGTTTGAGGCGCCGATCCGGGCCGCGCTGCCCGCTGCCGCGCAGCCCCTGCTGCGGGTGCTGCCGCGCACCGCCGACGAAGACGCGGTGTTCGCCGCCTACCGCAGCCACGACCTGTTGGTATGCCCGTCCACATCGGAGGGGTTCGGTTTGGTGGTGGTCGAAGCCATGAGTCAGCGCCTGCCGGTCATTTGCAGCCGGGAAGTGGGAGCCGCGGATTTGCTGACCCACGCCCAGGACAGTTGGGTCGTGCCGGCGCGCGATGCCGCGGCGCTCGCGGCGGCGATGGCGCACTTGTGGACAGACCCGCGCCTGCGCGGGGAATTGGGCGAGCACGGCTACCGGCGCTGCGCGACCCTGCATTGGAGCGCGGTGGCTGCGCGCACCGCCGCCTGTTATGCGGCCGCCATCCGGGTGCGGGGAAGCGTGGCGGCCGCCCGCGGGATAATGCCGGTATGAAGCCGCTGGTGGCGTGCGTACCGCGCTTTCAACCGCGCATCTGGGGTAGCCGCGACTTGCGGGCGTGGTACCCGGACCGCGGCCTGGAAGCTGAGCCCATTGGCGAGGCGTGGTTAAGCCCACCCGATTGTCCGGTGCTCATCAAACTTTTGTTTCCCCAGGAGCGTCTCTCTGTCCAAGTGCATCCGGACGACGCCTACGCCGCCGCCCACGGTCTCGGCCGGGGCAAGAGCGAGGCGTGGTATGTGGTGGAGGCCACAACCGGGGCGCGCCTGGGAGTGGGGCTCAAACCGGGCGCGGGCTGGGAGGAACTGGGCGCCGCCTGCCGCGCCGGCCGGGGAGCGGAGCTGTTGCACTGGATCGAGGTGGTGGTGGGCGATGTCATCAACGTCCCCGCCGGTACCATCCACGCCATCGGTCCCGGCGTGGTGCTGCTGGAAGTGCAACAGCCTTCCGACAACACCTTCCGGCTGGACGACTACGGTCGCGGCCGCGAGCTGCACCTCGACCACGGGCTGGCGGTGGCGCGCGCCACCCAGGGCGGCAAGATCGCTCTGGAACCGAAGTTGGCAGCCGAGGGACTGTTGCTTGCCACCGAGTTCTTTCAACTGCGGCGACATCATCTGGCGCCGGGGCAGGGGCTGGCCGCCGCGTCCCACCGCCGCTGGATCGTCAATTTGTCGCGCAGTGGTACGGGGCTCCCTCGCGGGTACGCGCTGGAACTGCCTCCCGGTGTGGCATTACCCCCGGAAGACCTCGCGCGCGAATTGGCAGAGGTCACCGCATGATGTTTTCCTCACCTTTTCGCCGACGCGGGAGCTTTTCCCTTGACCATACCCCCCCGGCCCCTGGAAAATAGGAGTTACCGTTCGGTTGCCTCCGCTTTTCAACCCACATCATGAGTTCGCGCCCCCAACCCAAGCTCACCACCTCCGCCGGCAAGCCGGCCGCCAAGGCCGGCGCGGAAGCCCCGGCTTCGGCCGCCCGCCGCTTTCCGCTGGATGCCGCCACCCTCAACCATTACCTGCGGCAGATGGTGACCCTGCGCGAGTTCGAGCACCTGGGTGAACGCGAGTTCAAGAACGGCCTGGTGCGCGGCTACTACCACTCCTATGCCGGCCAGGAAGCGGTGGGCGTGGGCTTTGTCAACGCCCTGGACTTGCGCCGCGACTACATCGTGGATCATTATCGCGACCACGGGCACATGCTGCTGTCGGGCATGGACCCGATGCGCATCTACGCCGAACTGTTCGGGCGCAGCACCGGGGTCTCCAAGGGCAAGGGCGGCAGCATGCACATGTACAGCCCCGAGGACCATTTTCTCGGCGGCGACGGCATTGTAGGCGGCGGGATTTCCGTTTCCACCGGCGTGGGCCTGGCGCTCAAGCAGCAAAAACAGGACGGCATTTGCGTCTGCTTTTTCGGCGACGGCGCGCTCGATACCGGCACCTTCCACGAGTCGCTGAACATGGCCAGCCTGTGGGGCGTACCCACGGTGTACATCTGCATCAACAACAAGTACAGCATGGGAACCAGCCTGGAGCGCCACTCCAGCCTGCCCCGGCTGGTGGACCGCGCCCAGGGTTACGGCATCCCCACCGAACAGGTCGACGGCCAGGACGTGTGGGCCACCACCGAGGCGGCGGAGCGTATTTTCCGCCAGGTGCGGCAGCGGCAGCAGCCCTACTTCGTCGAGGCGCTGACCTACCGCTACCAGGGCCACGGCATTCACGACAAGGCGCTCAACTACCGCACGCTGGAAGAAGAGACCGCCTGGCACGCGCGCGATCCCCTCAAGCTGCTGGCCGACTTCCTCATCGAGGAGAAGCTGCTGACCGCCGCGCAGATTGAAAGCCTGCGCGCCGAGGTGGTGGCGGAGTTGGAGGCCAAGGTGGCCGAGGCCAAGACCGGGCCCGAGCCAGCGCCCGAAGAGCTGTTTCACGACGTGACGCTGTAGCGCCGTTCCGAATCGAGGACTTTACCGTGATTGTCAAGAAGGCCATGCATGAAGCGCTGAATATGGCGCTGCGCGAAGAGATGGCGCGCGATCCCCGGGTGGTGTTGCTCGGCGAGGAGATCGGTCAATACAACGGCGTGCATTACGTCACCCGCGGTCTGTATGCGGAGTTCGGCAAGGATCGGGTGATTGACACGCCGATTTCCGAAGAGAGCTTTGTCGGGGTGGGGGTCGGGCTGGCGGTGATGGGGCAGCGCCCCGTGGTGGAGATGATGCGCATGGATTTCTCCCTGCGCGCCATGGATCAGATCTACAACCACATGGCCAAGATCCGCTACATGTCCGGCGGACGCTTGGGGGTGCCGATGGTGCTGCGCGGGCCCGAGGGCCCCGGCCCCAACCCCGGCCTCACCGCCCAGCATGGGCAGCAGTTGAGCGCGCTGTTTGCCCACTGCCCCGGGCTGCGCGTGGTCAGCCCCTCCAACCAGTACGACGCCAAGGGCATGCTCAAGGCGGCGATCCGGTGCGACGATCCGGTGGTGTTCCTCGAGCCCGGACCGCTCAACAACAAGCAGGGCGACGTCGACGATGGCGACTATCTGGTCCCCCTCGACCAAGCCGACATCAAGCAGCCGGGTAACGACGTGACGCTGATCGGCTATGGCGCCAGCGTGAGCCTCTGTCTGCAGGCGGCGCGGGAGTTGGAGCGCGACGGGATCTCCGCCGAGGTGGTGGACATGCGCTCGCTGCGGCCGTTGGACATGGGTCCGGCGCTCGCCTCGATCAAGAAGACCAACCGCGCGGTGGTCGCCGACTATGCCTGGCAGAGCTATGGCCCGGCGGCGGAGATCGTCAGCCGGATCATGGCCGACGGATTCTGGGATCTGGAGTCACCGGTGCAGCGCGTGGCGGGCAAGGAAACCCCGCTCCCCTACGCGGCGAACCTGGAAGAGCTGAGCAAGCCCACCGTGGAAGAAGTCGTGGCCGCCGCGCGCAAGACGCTGGTTTAGGCGGCGGGTGGGCTAAAGCAGCTTGGTGCGCCCTTCGGACTCGAGCTTCTCGACCACCTTGCCGACTTTTTGCGCTTTGCCGCGGGGCACGATCAGCAGCGCGTCGGGGGTTTCGACCACCACCAGATCGCTGATCCCCACGATGGCCACGGTCTTGCCTTCAACCTGGATCAGGTTGTTCTCCGACTCCACCTCGACCACCTGGCCCGCCTGCACCACCGTGCCGCCCTTGGGGGCGAGCTGCTCGTAGACGGCGCCCCAGGAACCCAGATCGTTCCATCCCAGCGATGCGGCCGGAACACAGATGATGTTGCGGCTGCGTTCCATCACGGCGTAGTCAATCGAGATGTTCTCGCACTCCGGGTACCAGCGCTCGAGCACCGCCGCCAGCTTGGAACGGGGCGCCTCGGCGATGCGGCGCAGGATCTCGGCGGTGGCGGGCAGAAACTCCGCCATCGACTCGAGCACGCTGGAGGTCCGCCACAGGAAAATCCCGGCGTTCCAGAAGTAGTTCCCGGACTCGACGAACTCCTTGGCCTGCGCCGGGCTGGGCTTCTCGGTGAAGCGTTTGACCCGCAGCGCCGCGGCCTTGGAGCGGGGATCCTGGACGACCTCAATGTAGCCGTACCCGGTCTCGGGACGGGTGGGAGGGATACCCAGCACGACCAGTTTGCCGGGCTTTTGGATTTCCTTGATGCCGGCCCGCACGGCGTTGGCGAAGGCCTCGGGGTTGGCGATGTAGGCGTCGGAGGGAAACACGCCCATGTTCACATCGCCCCGGGCGCGCAGGATCAGCTCCGCCCCCAGCCCGATCGCCGGCGCGGTATTGCGGCCCATGGGCTCGGCAATGATCTGCGAGGAGGGAACTTGCGGCGCCTGGCGGAGTACGGCCGGCCGGAGCTCGCGGCTGGTGAGGATCCAGATGTCTTCCGGCGAAGCCAGCAGCGGCCGGAGCCGATCCAGCGTCTGCTCCAGCATTGTGCGCTCGCCGAAAATCGGCAACACTTGCTTGGCGGCGTTGCGCCGGCTACGGGGCCAGAAACGGGTGCCACGGCCCCCGGCTAAAATCAAGGCACAGAAGCCATTGGGTTTAGTGGCGGTAGTCGGCACGAATGGCAGAATATCAGGATTTATCCCGCGTCCCGAGAAATTCCTTAGCCCCCACCGGTACCCTTATGGAGTCTGATCCCCGGAAAAGCCGCGATTACGCCCGCGCCAACCTGCGCCTCAGCTTGCTCTCGGGTGGGGTGGAACTTGCCCTGCTGGCTGTCTTCCTGGTGAGCGGGGCCAGCGTGGCGCTGGCGCGGTGGGTCCCGGGCGGGAGCGGCTGGAGAGTGCTGGCCTATACCTGCTTGGTGGGGGCCGGGTTCAAGCTCGTGTCGCTGCCGTTTGAGCTGTGGGGGCGGGGCATTGAGATTCGGTTCGGGATGAACCGGCAGAGCCTGGGGTCCTGGTGGCTGGACCAGCTCAAAGGGGTGGCCCTGGCGGCGATTCTGGGCTTGGGAGCCGTGGAAGCCGTCTACGCCCTGCTGCGGGGATCTCCCCACCACTGGTGGCTCTGGGCCTGGATCGCCATGGCCGGCCTCTATGTGGTTCTGGCGCTCCTGGGTCCCGTGGTGTTGCTGCCGCTTTTCTTTAAATTGCGACAAATGTCGAATGATGATCCAAGCGATGGCCCCCTGGTCGAGCGGCTGGAGGGCACCTATGCACGTTTGCGGGCCGAGAACCCGAAATTGCCCCGGCTGCACGGCATCTTCGAGTGGAAGCTGGGCGAGAAGAGCGCCAAGGCCAACGCCGCTCTGACCGGCCTGGGCCGCACGCGCCGGGTCATCATCAGCGACACCCTGCTGGAGTCCTCGCCGGTGGAGGAGATCGAGGCCGTCTTTATCCACGAACTCGGCCATCATGTTCATCGCGACATCTGGCGTGGGCTGGCTTTCCAATCGGCGTTGGGCCTGCTTGGGTTCTGGCTCGCCCAGGAGCTTCTGCGGGGGATGGCCCCTCGGCTGGGATTGTACGGGGTTTCGGACATCGCCGGACTGCCGTTGCTGCTGCTGGTCTTCAGCGTTTTGGGCCTGATCCTGCTCCCGGTGAGCAACGGCTTCGTGCGGGTCATGGAGCGGCGCGCGGATGACTATTCCTTCAACACTCTCGGCACGGCGCAGCCGCTGATGGCCGGACTGCGGCGGCTGGCGGACAAAAACCTGGCTGAAGTTTCCCCGCCACGGTGGAAGGAGTGGCTACTCTATTCCCACCCCTCGATCTCGACCCGGATCCGGCGCGGAGAGGAGTGGGAGCGATGCCATGGCGCGGCGCTCGGCCTCCGATAAAAAACTACATTTGAAGGAGTTGCGGGCCAGGGATTCCAAATCTTCGCCCGAAAAGCCGCCGGAGTGGTGCAGAAACTCGTACTCGCCGAGCAGGTCACACTCGAAGATGCCGGGATCGTCGGTGCCAATGGCGCAACGCACCCCAGCCTCGCGGTACTGGAGGGCGGGGTAGGGGCGATCTAGCCTCCAGGCGCCGGTGCGGAGGTTCGATGTCGGACAAATGTCGAGAGAAATGCCGCGCGCGGCTAAGGTCTCAACCAGCGCGGGGTCTTCGAAAGCCCGGAGTCCATGGCCGATGCGTTCGGCGCCAATGGCAATGGCCGCCCAAACCGAGTCGGGGCCGCAGGTCTCGCCGGCATGCACCGTGAGCCGGAGGCCGGCATCCCGGGCGCGAGCGAAGCTGGCGGCAAACCAGGAGGCGGGGCCGCCGGCCTCATCGCCGCCGATGCCGATCCCGAGAGCCGCCGGCGCATCCGCATTTTGAGCAGCCCATTGCACCACCCTGTCCACGTGGTCCACGCCAAATTGGCGGACGGCATCGAAGATCCACCGGAGGCGTACCCCCGTCTCCAACTCGGCGGCGGCCCGGGCGGTCTCGACCGCCTCCCAGTAAGGCTCGACCGGAACCCCCCGCCAGAACAGGATGCCGATGGACAGAAACACTTCGGC
>DATNAC010000044.1:0-13125 GCA_035573035.1 Terriglobales bacterium | reverse complement strand
GCATGTGGAAGCTGCCGCGGCCCTGGGTCTTGGCGGTCAAATCGGATTGGTAGCTGAGCATTTCGGCGAGCGGCACCTGGGCGCGGATGCACTCCCCCCCGTTGCGCGGCTCCATGCCCGCGATGCGGCCGCGGCGGGCATTGAGATCGCCGATAAGATCGCCGGCGAACTCTTCGGGAGAATCCACCTCGACTTCCATCACCGGTTCGAGCAATACCGGCCGGGCGGTTTCCATCGCCTTCTTGAAGGCCAGCGAACCCGCCACCTTGAACGCCATCTCGCTCGAGTCCACATCATGATAGGAGCCGTCATAGAGGACCACGCGGAAATCCACCACCGGGTAGCCGGCGAGGAAGCCGCGGTGCGCCGACTCCTGAATTCCCTTCTCGACCGCGGGAATGAAGTTGCGCGGGATGGCGCCGCCGAAGATTTCGTTGACGAACTCGAAGCCGCCGCCGCGGGACAGCGGCTCCATGCGGATCTTGCAGTCGCCGAACTGGCCATGGCCGCCGGTCTGCTTTTTGTAGCGCCCCTGCACGTCGGCCTTGCCCAGGATGGTCTCGCGATAGGCGACGCGGGGGGCGCGCAGCTTGACCTCGACGTTGTAGCGTTGTTTGAGCTTGGCGACGGCGATCTCGACATGCTGCTGGCCGGTGCCGCCCAGCAGGAATTCCTGGGTCTGCTCGTCGCGGGCGAAGTGCAGGCCGGGATCCTCCTCGAGCATTTTGTGCAGCGCGAGCGACACCTTGTCCTCGTCGCCGCGGCTTTTGGCCTCGAGGGCGAAGTGAATCGCGGCTTCGGGCGCGACGGTGACGGGATAGAGGATGGGCGCGTTTTTATCGCCGAGGGTGTCGCCGGTGAGCGTGTCCTTGAGCTTGGCCACCACGCCGATGTCGCCGGCATGGAGTTCGGGGACCGGGACCAACTGTTTGCCCTGGGGCAGGCTCAGGTGGGCGAGGCGTTCGGGCGTCTGGCGGGTAAAGTTGAGCACGCTCTCGTCGTTCTTGACCTTGCCGGAGCGCACCTTGAACACGCTGAGGCGGCCCGCGAAGGGATCGGAAACGGTCTTGAGCACGAACAGCGAGAGCGGCGCCTCGTCGGCCACCTTGCGGGTGGCGGCCTCGCCGGTGACGAGCGCGCCCGCCACTTCACCCGATTCGCCGGGATGCGGGGCGTAGGCCGCGATGAAGTCGAGCAGGGCGTCGAGACCGATGTTCCGCGCGCCCGAGGCGAGCAGCACGGGAAAGAAGCGGCGCGAACGCAGCGCTTCGTGCATGCCGGCGGCGAGGTGCTCGAACGGGATGGTGCCCTTCTCGAAGAACTCCTCCATCAGCGCGTCGTCGGCTTCGGCGATGAGCTCGACCAGTTCCTCGTGGCCTTCCTTGGCGGCCGCGTCGTAGGCGTCGTCGATCGCGACGCTGCGGGCTTTGCCGTTGCCGCCCGGTGTGTAGAGCCGGGCGCTCATATTGACCAGATCCACCACGCCCTGAAACCCGCGCTGTTCCCCGACGGCAAGCTGCACCGGGCAGATGCCACGGCCAAAGCGGGCGCGCAGCGACTCCAGCGCGGCGGGCAGGTTGGCGTGGTCGTGGTCGGCGCGGGCGAGGACGCAGATCACGGGCAGATTGCGCTCGGCGGCGTAGTCCCAGACGCGCGTAGTCTGCACTTGCACGCCGCTGGCGGCATCCACCACCAGCACCACGGCCTCGACCGCGGCCATGGCGGCGGCGGCTTCGTGCAGGAAGATGTTTTGGCCAGGGGTATCCACCAAGTTGACTTTGCAGGCGCCGTGGGCGGCGCCGCCCCACTCGACAGAGGCGAAGGCGGCGGCGATGGACATGTGCCGAAGAATTTCCTGCTCGTCGAAATCGGTGACGGTGGTGCCGTCTTCGACGCGGCCCTGCTGGGGAGTGGCGCCGGCGGTGTAGAGAGCGGCGGCGACCAGGCTGGTTTTGCCACAACCGCCATGGCCGGCGATGGCGACATTGCGCAGGTGGGTGGTATCGAACACCTTCATGAGGCGACAATCTCCCTTGCGGCTATGCCGCCATGCTAGCACGGGCGGTGGCGGGTATTTCGCAGGATGCGCGCGGGACCCGGCTGGCCCTATCCCTGCCGCGGTTTCAGGCCGGGCCGCCACCCTTGACCAGGCTGCAAGAAAGGTTGCCGTCGGTCACGGACCAAGCCCCGGCGATGGTGTCCCCGGCGGTGTTGAGAGTGCCGTCGAAAGTGGCGGGGACGCTGGGGACGTCGAGGTGCAACTGGCCATCCTGGTACTTGGCGGTGGCGGCCATGGCGGGGCCGGAGGGATCGGTAACGTTGTCCACCGAGGCGGTCAGAGCACCCGAGGAATCCTTTCCCAGATGCACGCCAACCGGGACGTCGGTGCCGTTGTAGTCAACCTGGCAGTGCCAGTTACCGGTGATGTCGAGAGCGGCCGGGGGCGTTTTGGCCGGAGCCGGGGCCGGAGTTTGGGCGGCAAGACCGAGGGTCAGGGCGGGCAAGGCCAAAGCCAAGGCAAAAAAACGGCGCACGGGTACCACCTCCCAGTCCAGCTCACGATACCACGCGGTTACCGCCTCAGTGTTTGCCGAGCGGCTTGGGGGTGAACAGCGCGTCAGAGAAGGGGGCGAAGCTGACGCTGGTGAAGTAGCGCTGGTCGAGGCGCTGGTCGCCCTCGTAGTGATCGAGCATCAGCGGGGTGTAAATGGCGCCGATCTGGGCCCAGTTGCCGTAAATCACCGACTCCACGTAATGCCCGCCGGTGTCGGGATCGTCCTTGCGCCAACTCACGCGGGCGGGTAGGTGGGTGGTAAGGGAGAAGTCCACCGTGGCGTTGTCGCCCGACTGGGTGGTGAACGAGACCGATTCGATCTGGGCCTGGTCGAGCTGGGAGACGCCCTGGTAAATCATCAGGGTCTGCGGGTCGGCGGCCCACTGCTTGAGGATGACGTCGAGGGAGTGGGCGCTGGTGTCCTGGTACTGGGTCAATTGCTTGCGCAGGATGGGAGCAACGCCCTTGTAGGTGATCTCCCAACCCTGACCGTGGGCGTAGATGTAGACCACGTCGCGCTTTTTGGTGAGCTCGATGCGCTCGTCGGCGGGATCGCGGTAGTAGGCCCAGAAGACGGTGCCGGGGTCGTTGAGTTCGCCGCTGGAGTTGAAGGAGTAGGCGCGGCCGGTGCCGCTGCGTTCGTTCGCTTGGAGGTAGTGGCCGCCACCCAGGGTGGCGATGGCTTGGGCCACCACCTTGTGCGCCTTCTGGTTGGCCGGCGTCTGCGGCGGTGCGACGAGCAGGGCAAGCAGGGGCAGGATGATCATGGTTATACCGAGGTCAGGGCAGCGACCTTTTCGAGCAGTTTCTTGAGCCCGAAGCCGGGGAAGGAGATGGTGAGCTTGGTCTGGTCGCCCTCGCCCTCGACCCGCAGCACGGTGCCGACCCCGAACTTGGCGTGGCGGACGCGGGCGCCCGAGCGCCAGCCGCCCGGCGAGGCGAGGGCGCGGGAGGGAGCCGGGCGCGCCGGAGCCGTTGGCAGAAACTGGCGCAGGCGGGCGGCCGCAGGCTCCTCCTGACTGTATCCCTCGGTGACGTAGCGGGGGCCGGAGGAGCGGACGGCGGCGGCGAAGGCGTCCACCGGGGAGTCGTCGCGCAGGAGTTGGCGCGGCACTTCGGAAAGGAAGCGCGAGGGCTCGCTGGGCTCGTTCAACTGTCCGCCGAAGCGGCGGCGGCGGGCGGCGTGGGTGAGGTAGAGCTGTTCGCGCGCACGGGTCATGCCGACGTAGCAGAGGCGGCGCTCCTCCTCCAGCTCGGCGGGGCTGTTGCGGGTGCGGCTATGGGGGAACAGTCCCTCCTCCATACCGGCCAGGAAGACCAGGCCGAACTCCAGGCCTTTAGCGGAATGCAGGCTCATGAGCTGCACCGCGACCCCGGCATCGAAATCGTCCTGGTCGCTGACCAGGGCGGCGTGGTCGAGGAAGGCGGCCACGTCCTCGCCGCGCGAGGCGGCATCGGTGGCGGCGTTGACCAGCTCGCCCAGGTTCTCGAGACGGGACTCGGCCTCGGGCGTCTCCTCCATTTGCAACAGGCGGGCGTAGCCGGTGCGGTCGATCGCCTGGCGCAGCAACTCGTCCACCGGCGCGCCCGCCACCGCCTGCGAGCGCAGCTCGGCGAGCAGCTTGTAGAACTCGGCCAGCGGGCCGAGGGAGCGCGCGGGCAACCCGGCGCCGCCCTCGAGCGCGACTTCGAGGGCGCGCAGCAGGGTAAGGTTTTGCTCCAGCGCCAGGCGCTCCAGCGTTTCCTGGGTGGACTTGCCGATGCCGCGCGTAGGGGTATTGATGATGCGCTGCAGGGCGATGGAATCGGCCGGGTTGGCGGCCACCTTGAGATAGGCGAGCAGGTCGCGCACCTCGGCGCGCTCGTAGAAGCTGAAGCCGCCGATGACGCGGTAGTTGACGTTCAGCCGGCGCAACGCTTCTTCAAAGAGCCGGGACTGGGCGTTGGTGCGGTAAAGCACCGCAACCCGGCGCTGGGGCGCCTTGGCCAGCGAGGCGCGGATGGTCTCGGCCACGAAGCGGGCTTCGCTTTCGGCCTCGGGGGCGAGGTAGTAGCCGATGGGGGCGCCGGCGCCGGCCTCGGTCCAGAGCACCTTGCCCTTGCGCTCCTGGTTGTTGGCCACCACCGAGGAGGCGGCCTCGAGGATGTTCTTGGTGGAGCGGTAGTTTTGCTCGAGTCGGATGACGCGGGTGTCGGGGTAGTCGCGCTCGAAGTCGAGAATGTTGCGGATGTCGGCGCCCCGCCAGGAGTAGATGCTCTGGTCCTCGTCCCCCACCACGCAGAGGTTTTGGCTCTGGCGGGTCAGGAGGCGCATGAGCTGGTACTGAGGACGGTTGGTGTCCTGGTACTCGTCAATCATGATGTAGGGGTAGCGCTGGTTGTAGCGGTCCCCCACGCCCGGGCCCTCGCGCAGCAGGCGCTCGCTTTCGAGCAGCAGATCGTCGAAGTCGAGGGCGTTGGCGCGGCGCAGCCCCTGCTGGTAGCGTTCGTACAGCTGGGCGATGCGCTCATGCTTGGGGTCGGAGGCGCGCTCCAG
Source organism: Terriglobales bacterium (assembly GCA_035573035.1). GTDB lineage: Bacteria > Acidobacteriota > Terriglobia > Terriglobales > SCQP01 > SCQP01. Next base: position 8,035 of record DATNAC010000044.1, on the reverse strand, counting down.
GAACTCGCGCGGGCTCCAGCCGCGGTTCTTGGCGGCGGAGATGCGGCTCAGCACCTGGCGCGGGGCAAACGTTTTGTCGTCCAAGGCAAGCGCCTTGCAGAGGCTCTTGATCAGGCGCAACTGCTCGTCGTCGGCATAAATCACGAAGTCGCGCTTGCCGCCGACGGCCTCGTAGTCGCGGCGCAGGGCGCGCACGCAAAAGGAGTGAAAGGTCGCGATCAGCGGCTGGGTGTAGGCCTCGTAGGAGAGCAGCGAAGCGACGCGCTCCTGCATTTCCTGGGCGGCCTTGTTGGTGAAGGTCATGGCCAGGATGGAGGAGGGCGGGATGCGATAATGCGAGATGAGATGGGCGATGCGGTGCGTGATCACCCGGGTCTTGCCGCTACCGGCGCCCGCCAGGATCAGCAGCGGACCCTCGACGTGCTCGACCGCGGCGCGCTGCTGGGGATTGAGCTGAGAGAGCATTGTGGTGGCGTGGGCCCGGGCGCGGCGACGCCGCGCGCCCCGCGCGGCGGCTGATTCTATTTTAGCAGCCGGAGGTGGCGCGGCCGGGGCGGTGTCGGGAACGCATGTACTTCGTCTATAGCATGGTGTTGGCGCTGGGGCTGCTGGGGTTGACCCCGTGGCTCATCCTGCGCGACTCGCCCAACGGACGCTATACGCGCTTTCTGGGCGAGCGTTTCGGCCGGGTGCGGGGCGTGGGACCGGGCACGATCTGGATTCACGCCGTGTCGGTGGGCGAGGCGCTGGCGGTGGAGCGGCTGATCGCGCAGTTGCGGCTGCGGTTCCCCGGGCGTCCGGTGGTGCTCTCGGTCACCACGGCCACGGGACGCGCGGTGGCGGAGAGGCGGATCGCCGCCGACCAGATTTTTTACTTCCCGCTTGATTTCCGATTCGTGGCGCGGCGCTCGCTACGGGCGATCCGTCCGGAGCTGGTGCTCATCGCCGAGACCGAAATCTGGCCCAACTTCCTGCTGGAGGCGGCGCTGCAACGGGTCCCGGTGATGTTCATCAACGGGCGGATCTCCGGACGCAGCTACGCCCGCTACCGTCTCATCCGCCGGCTGCTGCGGCCGACCCTGCGGCGGGTCTCGAGCTTTCTGATGCAGACCGCGACCGACGCCGAACGGGTCACCGAGTTGGGCGCCTCGCCGGAGAAGGTGCAGGTGGCGGGCAACTTGAAGTTCGACCTCATCCCACCGGAACAGCCGGCGTTCTTGCGGCTGCTGCGCGGGCGGCTGGAGGCGGCCGGGATCGCGCATGTGCTGGTGGCGGGCAGCACCATGGAGACCGAGGAGGAGCCGGTGCTGCGCGCCTTCGCCGCGGCTCGGGCCAGCGCCCCGGTACCGGAGGCGATGCTGCTGGTCCTGGCGCCGCGGCATCCGCAGCGCTTCGATCACGTGGCCGAGTTGATCGCAGCGCAGGGCGTGCGGTGCGTGCGGCGCAGCCGGTTGGAGGAGAGTGAACTGCCGGGAGGCGGGGTGCTGCTGCTGGACTCGCTGGGGGAGCTGGCCAGCTGCTACCAACTGGCGGAGATGGCGTTTGTGGGTGGGAGCCTGGCGCCGCACGGCGGGCACAATATCTTGGAGCCGGCCTACTGGGGCGTCCCCGTGGTCTTCGGGCCGCACATGGAGAACTTCGCGCAGATCGCCGAGCAGTTCCTGTCCGCCGGGGCGGCGCTGCGGGCGGAGAGCGCGCACGAGCTGGGGCACGTGTGGCGGCGCCTGTTGGCCGACCCCGGACTGCGGGCGCGGGTGGGAGGCGAGGCGCGGGCGTTGCTGCACTCCCAACGCGGCGCCACCGACCGCGCGCTGGAGGCCATCGCGGGCGCGCTGGCGGTGCGGCACGGCACCCGGGAGTAAGAAAATGACGGTGGGACTCAAGCGCGGGAAACTTGTGACCGACGTGGCTGCGGCTACTGTTATGGCGATCCGTGCGCTCTCCCGGCGCGAGGGTAGTACGGTGCAATCGCTGATCGAAGAAGCGCTGCGCGATCTGTTAGCGCGGCGAACGCAGCCGCGCGCACACGTCCTGAAGGCCTACCGTTCGAGCCGCTCTCGTTACGCGAGCCTGTACAAGCGGCTCGCACGGTAAATCTCCTGGGTGACGCGGCCGTGGTTTGATTGGCGCGGGCCCGCGCGCGGTCGGCCGCGCACCCGGCACTTCTTCACGCCCTTCGGCGTGTGCGCCGTCTCGCTGATGCGACAATAGAGGCGATGCCGTTAACTGTCGCGCCATTCGTTGTGGAAGTCATTTCGGGAGAAGCCTGGCCGGAGCTGTCGCCCATGTGTGGACGGGGGCTGGGGCGCCTGTTCGCGGCGTGGCTGGAGCGCGCCGGCTTGGGCGCCAAGGACGGCACGGTCGCAGGGCGGCTGTGGATCTCCGACCGGTGGCAGGCGGAGATCGAAGCCGGCGGGGAGCGGCGGGCGGATGAGGCGGCCTGGGGGCAGGCGCACCACCTGCTGTTCCGGTTGACCGAGTTCGCCGCGCGCAAGCTGGGGGGCGAGCTGCCGATCGCGGTGAACGGCGTGTTCGAGGATCTGCGTACCGACTCGCCGGGGGCGTTGTTGGCCTACTGCGCGGGCTGGGGGGAAGAGGGTGCGGAGCGGCTGCGGCGGTGGCGGCGGGCATTTGAGCTGGACCCGCGGCTGGCGGCGGTGCGGACCGAACTGGCGCGGGTGGCGCTGGGCCGGGGCGACGGGACTGCGGCCGCGAGTCTGCTGGCGGGCGTGGGGCTGCACGACGCGGCGGCGGCGGCGGAGTTGGGCATTGGCATTTGGGCGGCGGCGGGCGGTGCGGCCGATGAGGACGATGCCTGGGCCGAGACCGCCATCCGGCTGCTGCACAGCGCGGTGCAGGCCGACACGCAGGATGCGGTGGCGGCGGCGGCGCTGGCGGCGCTGCTGGCGCGCCGGGGCGCGAGCGGCCCGGCGCTGGACGAGGCGCGGCTGCTGGCTTCCCACTCGACGCAAGTCGCGCCCGACGACTACCGGTGCTGGGCGGCGCTGGCCGACGTGGTGCGCGCCGCCGGCGATTTCAAGGATGCGGCGTTTTACTACGCCACGGCGCTGAAGCTGCAACCGGAGGCGACCGGCGTTCTCAAGGATGCGGCCGCGTGCTGGCTGCTGGCGGAGCAGCCCGCGCAGGCGCTGCCGCTGATCGAGCGCGCGCTGGCGCTCGACCCGCGCGATGCGGAGAACTACGGCAACCTGGCGCTGGCGCGGCAGGCGCTGGGCGAGACCGCGGGCGCGGCGGAGGCGGCGCGCAAGGCCGCCGAACTGAACCCGGATCATCCCCGTTTGCGGGCGCTGGCGGCGGAGCTCGCCGCCAGCGGCGCGGCGTCGTAGGAATCCCTGTGGACATCGAGATCACGGTCGCGGAAGCCGCGGATCGCCTGGCGCGGGGCGAGCGTCTGCGCTGGCTGGACGTGCGCGAAAGCTGGGAGTACGAACTGGTACACCTTCCCGATGCCGCGCTGCTGCCGCTGGGGCTGCTACCGGAACGGCTGGCGGAGCTGGCGCAGACGCCAGAGGCCGAAATCATCTGCTACTGTCACTCGGGGATGCGCAGCTTGACCGCGGCGGACTGGCTGCGGCGCGCCGGGGTGGCGCGAGCGCGCTCGCTGGCCGGGGGCATTGACCAGTGGGCGCGCGAGATCGACCCGTCGCTGCCGAGGTATTAGGAACAGACATGCTGCGCATCGAGATCTTGAAGCCGTCCGCGGAGCAAGGGCTGCTGCGCTGCACGCGCGCCGACGGCTCGGTGACCTGGCAGAAGCAGGGGCGCCACGCCGGACATTTCGCGCTGCACGACCTGACGCATTATTCGGTCGAGACGGTGCTGGGATACCGGCAGGGATTCTTTGGGCTGGTAGCCGCGGGCTGGGACATCGAGGACACGACCGGCAAGGGCGCGCGCGGGGCGCTGCCGCCGGAGGCGGTCGAGGTGGAGCGGATCGTCGGGCTGTTCGACAGCGAGCGGGCGGGGGGACAGCGTTGGGCGGTGGCGGACTTCAACGCCGTGGCGCCGCGGCCGCTGCGCGCGGAGGCGATCGAGGCGATCCGGCAGCGCCGCAGCCAGTTGTTTGCGCAGTGGCGCGCGGTGGCGCCCGGCGACTGCCTGGAGTTGGCGTTTGATGGGCGCGGGCCCCAGCGCGGCTGCGCCGCGCGCCCCGCTTCCGCTCGCACCGGTATGGGGACCCCAGAGCCCCATGCCGGTGCTGCGCTCGCGGCGGGAGAGCGGCAGCCGGTCAGTGCAAGCCCAGGCGGCCCAGGATCACGGTCAGCACGATCACGCCCAGCACCACCCCGGTAACGGCGACGAAGCCGGCATCGCCGTCGCGCCAGAAGGCAAGCAGGGCCATCACCACCCGGGCCACCGGCGTGAGGATCAGGACCACCGTAGCGGCCAGCATGAGGCTGGCGGGGTCGAGCGCCGCAAGGCCGCGCAGGGTCGTGCCCAGGCTCTGGCTGAGGGCGGGTCCGAGCGAGATCATGCGCGGGTGCTGGAGGGCGCGCAGCACCCCCAGGGTGAAGAGCGCCGTGCTGATCAACATGCCCCAGTACAGCACCCGGTAGACGACGGCGTAGACGCGGGCGGCGGGTTCGCTGAAGGTCTCGGGCATCGGATCAACTCCCCAGCGACGGCAGGATGAGGTGGAAGCGCTCGGCGACCGCCTTGGCCAGCATGCCGTAGGCCAGATAGAACATCAGCGCGGCGAAGATGCGCTTCAGCACCACGGTGCGCAGGCGGTTCATGACCCATGTGCCGACGGTCGCGCCGACCGTGGTGCCGAGCGCCACCGGGGCGACGATGAAGAAATGGATCAGGCCGGCCATATAAAACAGGATGGAGCCGACCGCCGCGGTGACCCCGATCATCATCTTGCTGGTGCCCACCGCCGCCTTCATGGGCACGTTCATGTAGCGGTTCATGGCGCTGACCTTGAGCACGCCTCCGCCCACGCCGAGCAGGCCGGAGGCCATGCCGGCGAGGTAGGCGATGCCGGTGCCGATGCCGCTGCCGGTCACGACGTAGTCCACCTGGCGGTTGAGGGCGTGATCGTGGTAGCTGCCGTTGAGGCGCAGCCGGTGCGACCAGTTATCGGCCTGGGCTTGGCAGTAGCCGCCGGCGGCGATGCGGCGGTCGTCGGCGTAGCGGGTGACGTAGGCGCTGACCGCCATATAGAGCAGCAGCGCGGTAAACAGCACCAGCATGACCCACTCCTTCAGGTACAGGGCGAGCACGCTGCCGGAGAGGGCGCCGATGGTGGTCGCGACCTCGAGGAACATCCCCAAGCGAAGGTTGGTAATGTGCTGTTCGACGTAGGAGGAGCCGCCGGCGTTGGAGGTGGCGATCACCGAGACCAGGCTGGCGGCCACCGCGATCTTGATCGGCAGGTGAAACGCCAACACCAGGGCGGGAACGATGAAGATGCCGCCGCCCACGCCCAAGAGCGCGCCCAAAAAACCGGCAATCACGGAGACCGCGAAGAGCACGGCCACGAATTGGGGCGTGTAGAGCGTAAGGGTCAGTTTCCCACAGGTTTTTGTGGAAAGCGCGTGGATATTCTTGCGGCCCGGCGGCGGCGGTTACAATGCAATTCCAGGTTTCGCCATGGCGCTCGCCGAACAACTCTCGCAACAAGGATTGCCCCAAAACCTGGTGGCCGAGCGCTCGCTGCTGGGAGCGATTCTGCTCGAGGGCTTCACCTATTACCAGACCGCCGACCTGATCGCCCCGGACGACTTCCACCTCGACAGCCACCGCAAGATCTACCGCGCCATCCGCGAGCTGGCGCAGCGGAATGTGGCCATCGATTTCATCACCCTGGGCGACGCGCTGCAGCGCAGCCGGGATCTGGACGCGGTGGGGGGCCACGCCTACCTGGCCTCGCTCACCGACGGCTTGCCGCGCGGGCTCAACGTCGAACACTATGCCGCGATCATCAAGGACCGTTCGGTGCAGCGGAGCTGTCTGTCGGCGGCGCAGGAGGTGACGCAGTCGGTGCTGGCGGGCGACGCCAGCGCCGAGATCCTGGACCTGGCGCAGAAGCTGTTCTTCGACATCGCCCAGGACCGGGTCAAAGAAGGCCTAACCAGCGTCGGCGATCTGACCGGCAGCATCCTGGAAACGATTGACGCGCTGCACGGACAAGAAATTACCGGGCTGCGCACCGGGTTCCGCGAGCTGGACCAGCTCACCGCGGGACTGCAAAAATCCGACCTGGTGATCGTGGCCGGTCGCCCCTCCATGGGCAAGACGTCATTCGCCATGAACATCGTGGAGAACGCGGCCCTGATGTACGGCAGCACGGCGGCGGTCTTCAGCCTGGAAATGTCCAAGGTGCAACTGGTGATGCGCATGCTCTGCTCGGAGGCGCGGGTGAACGCCCACAAGCTGCGCACCGGCTTCCTGGGCCGGGACGACATCGCGGCGTTGACCGAGGCCGCCGGACGGCTGGCGCAGGCCCCGATCTTTATTGACGACAGCTCCGGCATCGACCTGGCCACGATGCGGGCCAAGTGCCGGCGGCTGGCGGCGGAGCTGGGGGCGCAGAACCCTGCGCGCACGCTCGACTTGGTGGTGGTGGACTACCTGCAACTGATGGGATCCACCGGCAAAGTGGAGAACCGGAACCTGGAAATCTCGGCGATCTCACGCGGCCTGAAGATCCTGGCCAAGGAGCTGCGCGCGCCCGTGATCGCGCTGTCGCAGCTCAGCCGCGCCCCCGAACAACGCACCGGCAACCACCGCCCCATCCTCAGCGACCTGCGCGAATCGGGCTCGATCGAACAGGACGCCGACGTGGTGGCGTTCATTTACCGGGACGAGGTCTACAACAAGGATTCCGAGGACAAAGGCACCGCCGAGATCATCGTCGCCAAGCAGCGCAACGGCCCGATTGACGAGGTCAAGCTCGCCTTCCTGCGCGACTTTACCCGGTTCGCCGATCTCTCGGACGGAGAGTGAACGAGCCGCCGGGCTTGCCGAGCGGACGCAATGGCGCGTTTTATGATAGACCGGTCGCAGTAGAGCCGCATGGGCCGTTCATGTCATCCACAGCGCCACAAGTCCGGTCCGCCTGCGGTTCCATCAGGCTTCTGGATTTGGTCCTGCTGGTGGCGAATGCCGTCGGTCTCTTGCTCTACCTCTGGCTTGCCTCTCGCGGCTGGAGAAGACCTCAGGAGCACGGGATAATCCCAATTTCAGGGGAGCCCATCGTGTGGGCCTTGGCGGTGCCGGTCTGCGTCTTTTTCTTCTTAGCCGATGTTGTTTGGGGAGGCTTGCTCCTTCGCTGTAGAGAGTGGCGAAGGTGGTTGTGGTGGTTGACGGTGGGCGGCGCTTGGCTGGCGGCGATATGGATTGATTTCGCTCACCACTGAACGCTGCGGGGATGAGGCCTACGGCGCCCGACACGCGCTCCTCTGCCGCGTAACTCATCTCTACCACCCTCCAGGCCCCATCGGAGCGATGGGCCGCTGCGTTCGTGAATAATCCAGGCTAGTGGTGCGCGAAATCTATCGCGATCGCGACGAGCCAGATCACCCCCACTGCTATCCATAAACGCCCACTGTCCCACTGCTTTCGCCTGAGTATTAACAAACCCCAGGGCGCATTTATTAGAAATACTACGGCGAGGACAGGTACAACCGCGATGGCCCATATAAACGGCTCGCCGGTTGTGGAATGCAGCCCCTTTTCCTGGGTGATCGCCCAACTGAACGATGATCGCCATATATCCAACAAAGCAAAGGCCAAATTGACAGACAGGAGAATTACATTTGATAGCTTATAAAGACCAAAACTATGCCTTATTGATGCATTGCCGAGCATGAGTAGCCTCCATTTTCGGCAGCCATTTGGTATCCCAAATGTCTAAAAATCGCCTGATTAGCCTGGATTATTCACGAAGTGACGCAGAAAAGGCTTGAGAAGTCGAACGGGATGCTCTAAAAAGGTGCATGAACACTGGGTTTAGCACAACCCGGGGTTCCCTTTTCGGAGCATCCCAGAACGATGACAAGCTGTATTG
>DATNAC010000043.1:0-18647 GCA_035573035.1 Terriglobales bacterium | reverse complement strand
CTTTTTCGATCCCCATCTTGACACGCCGTCCTCGCCCACCGTGGTGGCCGTCAATCATGCGTTCGCCGCCCGGTACTTCCCCGGCCAGGATGCGGTGGGCCAGCACCTCGCCATCGGCGACAAGCGCTACGCGACCATCGTCGGCGTGCTCGCCGATACCCGCGACATCGCCGCCGCCCAGCCGCCGGCGCCGGAGATGCACTTCGCCACGACGCAGCTCGCGCCCGGCTCGCCCTTCTACAACTTGGGCGCACAGTTCCTGCAACTCGGCGTCCGCACCACCAACCCGCCCGCAGCCAGCGTGGCCGGCATCCGCGCGGCGCTGCACGCGCTCGCGCCCGATATTGCCCCAGGCGACTTTTTGACCATGCGGCAGCTGCGGGAGCAGGCGCTCGGCGACCAGACGTTTGTCGCCCGCCTGCTGGGCATGTTCGCTCTGGCGGCGCTGGTGATCGCGCTCGCCGGTTTGTACGGCCTGCTCGCCTACCAGGTCACGCAGCGCAGCCGCGAGATGGGCATCCGCATCGCCTTGGGCGCGGAGTCGGGAAGCATCGTCCGCCTGGTGCTGGGCCGTGCCGCCTGGCTGCTGGGTGTAGGCTTGGCCGTGGGCTTGACGCTGGCCCTCGCGCTCGCCCGCCTGATCGCCGCGTTCCTGTTCGGCGTCCCGGCGCGCGATCCCTGGACCTTGGCCGCCGCCGCCCTGCTGCTCGGCGCCTGCGGCCTGCTGGCCGCCTACGTCCCCGCCCGCCGCGCCGCCCGCGTCTCGCCGCTGGAAGCATTGCGAACGGAGTAGCGCAATTTCGGGGCCCTTCGCACCGACTTTGCCCAAAGTGCAAACCGGCGCGACCCCCGCTCTACAGCACCCGGATGACGTCGGAGCGGGTGATGATGAAGGTCTTGTCGGTCTTGAAGTCGCGCACCAGCACCGCGGGGTTCTCCGGCGTGATCATGGTCGCCAGCAGATCCACCGGCGTCGAGATGTCCACAAAGGGAAAGGCCGGCTGCATGATCGTCTCCAACTTTTCCGACTTCACTTCCGGGTGGCTCAGCAGTGTGGTGTAGAGCTGGGCCTCATTGAGCGAGCCCACCACGCGCTGGTCGCGGGTGATCGAGATCTGGGAGAAGTCATGCAGGCTCATCACGCGCACGGCGTTCTCGATGGGCTCGTCCGCTTCCACCGAAAAGAGCTCGCCCGACAATCCCGCGGCCACCAAGTCGCGCGCGGTCATGCCGCTCTTCTCCAGGAAGCCGCGCTCGCGCATCCAGTCGTCGCTGAACATCTTGCCCAGGTAGCGCGAGCCGTGGTCGTGAAAGATCACCACCACCACCTCGCCGGCGCGGAAGTGATGGCGCAATTGCAGCACGCCCGCCATCGCCGCCCCGGCCGAGTTGCCGGCGAAGATGCCCTCTTCGCGCGCGATGCGCCGGGTCATGATCGCCGCGTCTTTATCAGTCACCTTCTCGAAGTGATCCACCACCGCGAAGTCGACGTTCTGCGGCAGGAAGTCCTCGCCGATGCCCTCGGTGGAGTAGGGGTAGATCTCGTGCTTGTCGAAGACTCCGGTCTCCTTGTACTTCTTGAAGACCGAACCGTAGGTATCGATGCCCCAGACCTTCAGGGCGGGGTTGCGCTCCTTGAGAAAGCGGCCCGCCCCGCTGACCGTACCGCCGGTTCCAACCCCGACCACCAGATGATCCAAGCGTCCTTCGACCTGCTCCCAAATTTCCGGCCCGGTTTGTTCATAGTGGGCGGCGGAGTTGGAGAGGTTGTCGTACTGATTCGCCTTCCAGGCGCCCGGAATCTCCTTCTCCAGCCGCGACGACACCGAGTAGTAGGAGCGCGGATCTTCCGGATCCACGTTGGTGGGGCAGACGATGACCTCGGCGCCGAAGGCGCGCAGGGCATCCACCTTTTCCTTGGACTGCTTGTCGGTGGTGGTGAAGATGCAGCGGTAGCCTTTGATGACGGCCGCAATCGCCAGCCCCATGCCGGTATTGCCGCTGGTGCCCTCGACGATCGTCGAACCCGGGCGCAGCAGACCGGCGCGTTCGGCGTCCTCGATCATCTTGACCGCCATGCGGTCTTTGATTGAGTTGCCAGGGTTGAAAGTTTCGAGCTTGGCGTAGACGGTGGCGGGGATGCCGCGGGTGATCGAGTTGATCCGCACCATGGGCGTATCGCCGATGGCCTCGAGGATATTGGCGCAAACCTTCCTCACCGCTTCATTGTGTCATGACCGCTTCTTGGCCTCGGGGGGCATCTGTAAGACGCCGCCTTTTTGTGCCATACTCCACGCCGGACCCTTAGGGAGGACTGCCGTGTTGCAAGCCCGATTCTTCGCGCGCCTGGCGCTGCTGACCGCCGTCTGCGGCCTCATGGCCGCGGCCCAAGCCCCCACCCAGATCACGGCCGCCGATTACGCCCGCGCCGAGCAAGCGCTGGCGTTCAATACGTCGCCACTGATCTTCAACGCCTCGCTGCGCCCGGGCTGGCTGCCCGATGGGCGCTTCTGGTACCGTGCCGACGCTGCTACGGGCGCCGAGTACTACCTGGTGGACCCGGCCCACGCTTCCCGCGAAGCCGCTTTCAACCAGGCGAAAATTGCCGCCGCGCTCTCCACCGCCAGCGGCCAGACCTACACCGCCGACCATCTTGCCTTGGATGCGCTGACCTTCTCGCCCGACGGACACTCGGTGTCGTTTACCGCCGGACGACGGCGCTGGCAGTGCGACCGCGAATGGCACGGTCTGCGCGCCCGACAACCGTCCCGCCCCCGAAGAGCCGGGCGGACGCGGAGGCCGCGGTGGACGCGGCGCGGGCGGGCGCGGCGCCGCGAGCGGCCCGACGCTGGCCGTGTCGCCCGACCGCAAGCACGCGGTCTTCATCCGCGACTGGAATCTCTGGCTGCGCGATATGACCACGCACCAGGACACCCAGCTCACCACCGACGGGGTCGAAAACTTCGGCTACGCCACCGACAACGCCGGCTGGACCTCGAGCGACCGGCCAATCGTGCTCTGGTCGCCCGACTCCACCAAAATCGCGACCTATCAACAGGACCAGCGCGGCGTGGGCAAGCTCTACCTGGTACCGGTCGTGGTCGGCCATCCCCAGCTCACCACCCAGGTCTACCCGTTGCCGGGCGACAAGGTGGTCACGACCATCCAGCGCGTCATCATCGATTGGAACGCCACGGGCGGCGCCAAGGTCATCCGGCTGCAGATGCCCCCCGACCAGCACCGCTCCACGACTTCGGACAACCTGGCCTGGGGCCCCAATCAGGACGTACAGTGGAGTTCCGACGGCTCCCATCTGGCCTTCATCTCCACCTCGCGCGGACACAACGACGAGCATCTGCGCATTGCCGACGCCGCCACCGGCGCGGTGCGCGACGTCTATGAGGAAAAGGTCGCAACCCAGTACGAGGGCGGCCAGGGCGGGAGCAACTTCCGCTACCTGTCGGACACCAACGAGTTCCTCTGGTACTCGCAGCGCGACGACCTGGGGCAGCTCTACCTTTACGACGCCAACACCGGAAAACTGAAGAATCAGGTCACCACGCTCGCGGACGGCAACGTGGACAGCGTGGTACGGGTGGACCCCAAGGCGCGCGAGGTTTACTTCCTGGCCACCGCGCAGAAAAACGAGAACCCGTACTACATGCACCTGTACCGGGCCTCGCTCGATGGCGCCCGCCAGGAACTGCTCACCCCGGAGGATGCCAACCATACGATTTCGCTGGCGCCCGACGGCGAGTACTTCACCGATACCTTTTCCACCCCCACCGTTCCGCCTGCCACGGTGCTGCGTTCGGTTTCGGGCAAATTGGTGATGCCACTCGAGAAGGCCGATATCTCCCGCCTGGTCGCCACCGGCTGGAAGCCGCCGATACAGATCAAAGTCAAGGCGCGGGACGGCAAGACCGATTTGTATGGACTGATGTTCACGCCGTTTCACCTCGAGCCGGGAAGAAAATATCCGATCATCAATCATATTTACCCTGGTCCCCAAACCGGCAGCGTGGGCTCGCGCAACTTCAGCGCCAGCCGCGGCGACGACGAGGCCCTGGCACAACTCGGCTTTGTGGTGGTGGAACTCGACGGGATGGGTACACCCTGGCGTGGCCGCGTCTTCCATGACGCCTACTACGGCAACATGAAGGACAACACGCTCCCCGACCAGGTGGCCGGCATGAAGGAGCTGGCGGCGCAATTTCCCTTTATTGATATCGCCAAGGCCGGAATCTTCGGCCACTCCGGCGGCGGCGATGCCACCGCGGATGCGATGTTCCGGTACCCCGACTTCTTCAAGGTGGGTATCGCCGAGAGCGGCAACCACGATCAGCGCGAGTACGAGGATGATTGGGGCGAGCGGTACATGGGGCTGGACGTGCCCACGGCAGACGGAGCCACCACCTACACCGGACAATCGAACGAGGAGGCCGCCAAGAACCTCAAGGGCCATCTCCTCCTGGCGCACGGCACCATGGACAACAACGTGCCCATGAACAATACGTTGTTGGTGGTGGATGCCCTGATCAAGGCCAATAAAGACTTCGATTTGATCCTGCTGCCCAACCAACCCCACGGCTACGGTCCGGATGCGAACTACATGATGCGCCGACGCTGGGACTACTTCGTCCGGTACTTGATGGGCGCGCAGCCGCCCTTCGAGTACAAAATGCACGAGGCCCCGCGGCCCGGTCGCTAGTCCAGGTCCCCCAACACAGAACGAGCCCTCCCTGATCCGCAGCGGCCAGGGAGGGCTTGTTGTTGGTCCTACACCCGGCTGCGGGTGTGCCCGACCAGACTCACGATGAACAGGATCAGGAAAATGACGAAGCAAATCTTCGCCAAACCCACCGCGGCGAACGTAATCGCCCCGAACCCAAGCAACCCGGCGATGATTGCAATCACCAGGAAAACAAGCGCCCAATACAGCATGGCTTTCTCTCCCTTCCGACACTGCCTCTTACCTTAGATTCAGCAATCGTGGTACCACTTGCCTCGCCGCCGAAAAATTCCACTCTGGCAGCGAAGCGGTCCTAGGTTATTCTTCCTGAATGGCCGGCCCGCCCCAGTTGCCTCGCGTCCTCGTAGTGGACGACGAACCGGCGATTCGCGACATGCTTTGTATGTATCTCGGCGGGCATGGATTCGCAACCACCCCCGCCGGCGACGCCGAAGAGGCGCTTTCCCTACTCGGGCGGTCGGAGTTCGATTTGGTGGTGAGCGACCTCAACATGCCCGGGCGAAGCGGGATCGACCTGCTGCGCGACGCCCTGGCGCGGCATCCGCATCTCTGCTTTTTGATCGCGACCGCCTCCACCGATACGCCGACCGCGGTCGAGGCCATGCGCACCGGCGCCGCCGACTTTCTGCTCAAGCCGCTGCAACTCGACCGGGTGCTGGCGGCCGCGCGCGGCGCCCTCAAACGGCATGGCGAGCAGCAGGAACGCCTACGGCGGCAGGCCGAGGCGGAGCAGTGGCGCCAGCAGGCCGAACAACTGCTGCGCGAGCGCACCGCGCAACTCGGCAGCGCGCTGGAACTGGTGCGCCAAGCTTCGGCGGAAACCTTGCAGGCGCTGGCGATCGCGCTCGACATTCGGGCTCGTGACGTTGCCGGGCACTCCGACCGGGTCACCCGCTACACCATCGAGCTGGCGCGCCGCCTGGGCTACGATGCCCCGGCGTTGGCGCGGCTGGAACATGCCGCCTATTTGCACGATATCGGCAAGCTGGGCGTACCCGACGCCATCCTGAACAAGCCCGGGCCGCTGAGCGCGGAAGAGCGGGAGGTCATGCGCGGCCATGTGCAGATCGGACACGACCTGGTCACCAAGGTCCCTTCCCTGGCGCACGCCGCCGGCCTGGTCCTGGCCCACCAGGAGCACTTCGACGGCAGCGGCTACCCCAATGCCCTGGCGGGCGAAGCCATCCCGCGCGACGCGCGCATCTTCGCCGTTGCCGACGCCTTTGATGCCATGACCTCGGACCGGCCCTATCGCAAGGCGCTGTCCTGGAGCGCGGCCCGTGCGGAGATCGAGCGGCAAGCCGGACGACAGTTCGATCCGGAGGTGGTGGCGGCCTTCCTCGCAGTATCCGAACAGCGCTGGCGCGAGTTGCAAAGCGGCGCGGCATCCGCGGCTACTGGCCAAGCCGCGGATGCCAGTTAAGGTCACTTACATTTTAGGCGTCGGCTCTGTTTCATCGCCCGGACACCAGGAGCGCTGCGCGGGCATTCTCCCGGCCCTTCGCGCTGACTTGGCCCATAGTGCAAAGTCCCTACCACCGCAAATCAAAATGTCCGGCGTTTGACGGGGGCCAAATTGGGCTATTCTGATAGCTGCTGTTTCGACCCGGCCGCGGCCGGATAAAATAGCCAGCCCGAAGCGCGGATCATGGATTTCCCCCCATCCCTACCCCGTTTGCTGATCGTGGATGACGAAGATATGGTTCGTCGTCTGCTCTGCGACTTCTTCGAGGAGCAAGGCTACGCCTGCCGCGATTGCGGCAACGCCGCCGCGGCTCTAGCCTGTTTGGCCGAAAGTCCGGTAGACCTCATCATCTCCGACCTGCATATGCCCGGCGGCAGCGGCCTCGATCTGCTCCGCTCGGTGCGCCAGCGCTTTCCCGAGATCGCCTTCGTTCTGGCCAGCGCGGCTCCCGAAGCCGAAGTCACGGTCGAGGCCATGCGCGCCGGGGCCTCCGACTTTTTGCTCAAACCGCTGGACCTGATGCAGACGCTGGACGCGATCGAACGCGTGTGGGCGTGCCAGCGCGAACAGCACGAACGGCGGCGCCTGCTCTCGGAGGCGGAAAGCCGCCGCACCGAGCTGGAACATTTATTGAATGAGCGCACGCGTCAGCTTGGGACCGCCCTGGAGCAGGTGCGGCAGGCTTCCGCCGAGACGCTGCAGGCGTTGGCCATGGCCCTGGACATCCGCGCTCGCGATGTCGCCGGGCACTCGCTGCGTGTCAGCCGCTACGGGGTCGAGTTGGCAATGCAACTGGGCTACGATCCCAGCGACTTGGCCCGGTTCGAGTACGCCTCCTATTTGCACGACATCGGAAAGTTGGGCATTCCCGACGCGATCCTGAACAAGCCGGGCGCCCTGACCGCGGACGAGCTGACGATCATGCGGACCCACGTGCAGATCGGCTTTGAGCTGGTCACGCAGGTACAATCGCTGGCTCCGGCCGCCGACCTGGTGCTCACGCATCAGGAGCACTTCGATGGCGGCGGCTATCCCCGCGGCCTGGCCGGCAACGACATTCCTTTCGACGCGCGCATCTTCGCCGTGGCCGACGCGCTGGATGCCATGACCTCGGATCGCCCCTACCGGCGGGCGCTGAGCTGGCAGGATGCGCGGCGCGAGATTGTCGATCAGTCAGGCCGCCAGTTCGACCCGGCGGTGGTCGCCGCCTTTTTGCGCATTCCCAAGGAACGGTGGTTGGAACTCGCGGCCTCGGCCCAACCTTCTTTGTCCAGCGCGGCTCTCTGCTAGAGTGGCTGGCAGCGGCCCTGGATGGGGCCGCGCGGCGAAAGGATTCGCATGGCAACGTACCAATCGCACACTCCCGGTTCTTTCTGCTGGATTGAGCTCGCCACCACGGATCAGGCGGCCGCCAAGAGCTTCTACACCTCGCTTCTGGGGTGGTTGGTGAACGATATGCCCATGGGCCCGGGCCAGTTCTACTCGATGTTCCAACGCGAGGGAAGCGCGGTGGGCGCCGCCTTTACGCTCCGCCCCGACATGCTGCAACAAGGGGTGCCGCCGCACTGGCTGGTATACATTGCGGTAGCCAACGCCGATGAAACCGCGCAACGCGCCGCCGAGCTGGGCGGCGCGGTCGTGGCCCCGGCGTTTGACGTCATGGACGCGGGCCGCATGGCGGTATTGCGCGATCCGACGGGGGCGGTCTTTGCGGTTTGGCAGGCCGGCCGGCACATAGGGATGCAGCGCGCGGACGAGGTCAACACCTTCTGCTGGGCCGATCTCAGCACCCCCAGCGCCGAGAAGGCCGGTCATTTTTATGCCGAATTGTTTGGCTGGGAGATGTCTCTCGCGCCGAATGACCCCTCAGGCTACATTCACATCAAGAACGGCGGCCGGTTTATCGGCGGCATCCCGCCCGCCGCGCAACGGGATCCCGCCATCCCCCCGCACTGGATGATCTGGTTTGCCGTGGCGGATTGCGACAAGAGCACGCAAGCCGTGCAGGCCGCCGGCGGCAAGGTGCTCCGCAGCCCGATGACCATGGACAGGGTCGGGCGGCTCTCGGTGGTGAACGATCCGCAAGGCGCCGGCTTCGGCTTAATCACCCCGGAACAACACGCACGCGGCTGACGGCAGCCGCGCGGCGTGTGTTGCGTGCCTCCCGGGCTGCTAGTCCAGGCTAGGCGGCGAGATTGTCCCGCTTTTTGGGGTCCTGCGGGTTGCGGTCGTGCTCCTTTAGCTTGCCGGCCAGTTTCTGGGCCTTGCCGGCAACTTGGTTCCCCGCGCCTTTGACCTGCTGCTTGGTATCGCCGGTCCACTCCCCGACCTGGCGCTGCACGCGTCCTTTGATGTCCTTGGCTTGGCCCTCGACTTTGTCTTTCTTGGCAGAATTCATGGATTGCCCTCCTGTTAAAGTCCGATGCCGCGCCGCAACCTCCCGGCTGTAAGATAATCCTCACCACGATCATGCGACCGCCGCTGGGCACCTCGGGACGCGCTGGTGCGGCGCTGCTTCTCGCCGCCATCGCGGG
Organism: Terriglobales bacterium; assembly: GCA_035573035.1. GTDB lineage: Bacteria > Acidobacteriota > Terriglobia > Terriglobales > SCQP01 > SCQP01. The sequence continues at coordinate 9,895 of DATNAC010000043.1, read as the reverse complement.
ATTTGTGGATGCCGCCGGATACGTGCTGCTGGAGCAGGTCTATACCTCGCACATGACCGGCAACACCTCCGGCTTGGGCATCGGCGTGGCGGGGGAGCAATGGAATTATGCACTGCGCCATGCTTGGCCGATTGCGGCCTTCGTTCTCGGCTTGATCACCGGCGCCACGCTCACCGAGTACGCGCGGCGGCGGCGGATTCACTCCCGTCTGGCGATGATCCTGGGGGCGGAGATGACCCTGTTGGCCGCCGTGATAGCCTTGCGCCCCCACTGGGCGCCCGCACCCACGCTGTGGGTCGGGGTGCTGGCCTTCGCCATGGGGATGCAGACGGTGACGGTGACCCGGGTCGCCGACCAGCGCGTCTACACCACCTACCTTACCGGCACGCTCGCCAAATTCGCCGAAGCGATCACCGCCTATGGTTTTTGGCTGGCGGACCAGTGGCGATGGCAGCGCTCGAACTCCCGGCGCGAACTCTGGCTGCGCGAGGCGGTGCGGCACCGGTTGTTGCAGCATGCCCTGCTGACCGCGGGACTATGGACGGCGTTCGTGGCGGGGGGCTTGAGCGGGGCCACGCTGGCGCTGCGCCGGGGAGCCGGCGCCCTGCTTCTGCCGATCGGCGCGCTCGGCCTGCTCCTGGCCCTGGATATCGTCCATCCGGTGGCGCCGGTGGCGGAGTCCGAGCCCATCGGCTTCGAGGTGTGAACGGCGTGGCTTATTGCCAGCGCAGCGCCTGGTTGGGATCCACCGCGGCGGCGCGGCGGGCGGGGAAGTAGCAGGCGGCCAGGCTGGCCAGCAGCAGCACCGCGGCAGCGGCGCTCAGCGCGGCCGCATCGGAGGGTTTGACCTGGTAGAGCTGGTTGGCGATCAGCCTTCCGGCGAGAAGCGCGCCCACTGTGCCCACCCCGATGCCGGCGAGCGCCATGGCGGCGCCGCGCCGCAGTACCAGCCGCATGACCGCACCGCGGGTGGCGCCCAGCGCCATGCGCACCCCGATCTCGCGGCGGCGGGCCGTCACCAGGTAGGCCATCACGCCATAAATCCCCGCGCCGGCCAGAAGCAGCGCCAGCCCGGCAAAGCCCGTCACCAGCCACTGCTGCAAGGCGGCGCCCGACACCGATTCGTCCGCCACGTGATCCATGCTGCGCAGGTTGTACACCGGGAGGGTCGCATCGAGCGAGGACACGGCTTTTTGCAGCGCCGCCTGCAAGCCGGCGATGGGAAGGGCGCTGCGCACTTCCAGGCGCGGCACCGACAAACCGCTCACCGGAAAGTACGTTTGGGGATACTCCGAACCATCGCCCAACCCTTGAATCGGCACATTGCGCGCCACCCCGACGATACGCAGGTGGAGACCGTCGTCGCCCTGGCGGAACACCTGTCCCAGCGGGTTTTGACCACCCAGGTAGTGGTCCGCGAACGCCTGGTTCACAATCACCGGTAGCGCGAACGCGGGGGCGGCGGACTGCGGCGGCGCGGCGTCCACACGGTCCCAGGCCGCGGCGTCGGTGGCGCTGAAACCGCGGCCACGGACCAAATCAATCCCCATGGTGGCGAAGTACGACGGCGACACACGCGTCCACTCCACCAGAGAGTGGGCTACCGCGCTGGCCCCAGGCGGGGTGATGTAGCCGTTGGTGCCCCCCTCGATCGGCAGCTCGCTGGAGAATGCGGCTGCCCGGACCCCCGGGATGGCGGTCAAGCGCTGTAACAACTCCTGGTTGAAGCGGGTCTGCTGCGCCGGCGTGGCGTAGCTGGCATCGGGCAGCGTCACCGCGGCGGTCACCAGATCCTTGGGCTGCATCCCCAAAGGGCTCGACCGCAAACGCACAAAGCTCTCCAGAAACAGTCCGGCCGCCGCCACCAGCATGAGCGAGAGCGCGATCTCGCCGACGATCAATCCTTGACTGAGCCAGCGCCGGCGCCGGGTGGTGCCGGCGGTCGAGCCCGCGCCCGCCAACTCGTCGGCCAGGCGTGGCCGCACCATCTGGATCGCCGGAGCCACGCCAAACAGCAACCCGCACAGAACGGCCAGCCCGCCGGTGAACGCCAGCACCGTGCCGTCCACCCTCAAGGTGTTGAACTGGGGCATGCCGAATGCAGGCAGCCCGGTGACGGCCTGCAAACCAGCCTCGGCGAGCACCGCGCCTGCCGCGGCCCCGGCCAGGGCGAGCGCCACCGACTCGGTGAGCAACTGCCGCAGGATGTGGCTGCGGCGCGCCCCCAACGCCAGCCGCACCGCCATTTCCTTTTGCCGCCCCAGGGCCCGGGCCAGCAGCAGGTTGGCCATGTTGGCGCAAGCGATCAACAACACCACCGCCACCACCGCGAGCAGCGTCCAGAGCGAAGCGCGCTGCCGGGCGGGCACCAACCGATCGTGCAGCGGCACGATGTGGGCGCCGGTATCGCTGTTCGATCCCGGGTAGGTGCGCCCCAGTTGCGCGGCGATGGCGGTCATCTCGGCCTGCCCCTGCGCCAAGGTCACGCCCGGACGCAACCGTCCAATGGCGCTGTAAGAATGGTTGCCGCGCTGACCCAAGGTCTTCGGGTCCATGGCGAGCACCGTCCACAGGTTCACCGTGGGCTGCAGGCGGAAGCTGGCGGGCATCACCCCGACAACGGTGGTCGCCTGGCCATCGAGTTCCAGCGTCCGCCCCACTACTTGCGGATCCCCCCCAAACCGGCTCTCCCATAAAGCGTGGCTCAACACCGCAAGGGCCGGGCCGCCCACCCGGTCCTCGCCCGCAACAAACGTGCGCCCTACCTCCGCCCGTGCGCCCAGGAGCGTGAAGAAATTCGCCTCCACCGGCTCGCCGGTCACCCGTTGGGGCGTCCCGCTGCCGTTCAGCACCAGGTTGCGCGGGTAATTGTACAGCGCCATGTCGGAAAACTGCCGCGCCTGCGCCTTCCAATCGGGGAAGTCGGGGCCGGAGAGCGGGAAGTTCCCGGGCGCCGACTCCGTCTCGTACATCTGCACCAGCTGCTCGGGGTGGGCGTAGGGCAGCGGCTGCAGCACCAGCGCGTTGACCAGGCTGAAGATGGCGGTGTTGGCGCCAATCCCAAGCGCCATCACGGCCACCGCGATCAAGGTGAACCCCTTGGCACGGCGCATCATCCGCCCCGCCAGTCGCAAATCCTGAACAAGCCCCATAAGTTCCCCGCGGGAAACGGCGTCCGCTGTTCCCTCAGACGTACATACCGGGATTTGGTTGGGTGGTTACTGCACGCGCAGGTCGAGCACAGGGGCCAGCTCCACCCCGTGGGCCCCAAACGCCGCCTTGCCGGTCACCATGATGGTGTTCGCGGGGGGCTGCACCGGGCCGCCGGCGGCCGAGCCGAACCGCAGCGTCAGCATCTCGCGCAGCTCGTCGTAGAGGGCGGCGTCATCCTCGGTGGTGGCACGCTTGGCGGGCCAGAGATCGGCTTCCACGAGCAGTGCCGGGTTGACCAGCGAAACCAGACGCAAGCGCACGTCCTGGTTGGGTTCGATCTCATAGGAGAGCAGGCGCGCCTGCACCTTAACCACCTTGCCCGCGTCTTTGGGCGAAAGCTGGCGCAACTGTTCCAGGGTGGAGAAGCTGGCCTGCTTGGCTTCTTCCACACCCGAGCTGGCCGGCAGCGGCGCGCCCGGCGGCGCGACGTTCGGCGCAACCGCGGGATGACTCCGGGAAATGCGCCAACCCTGCCGAAACGCGTAGTACCCACCCGCCAGAACGACGATCAGTATGAGGACGATCCAGGTCCCGGCGCGGCTGCCGCCGCTTCCCTTACGCTTTGCCTGGCTTCTTGCCACGTTTTGCCGCCACGCGCTTCTCGATCAACAGCACCAAGTCCGCCACCGTCTCGCAGCTCTCCCAGTCCTCCTCGTTGAAAGGGCTCACGCCAAAGGCGAGCTCGGCCTGCATCAGCAACTCGGCAATATCAATCTCGTCGAGGCCGAGATCCTCACGGAAGGAAGCCTCCGGGGTCAACTCCGCCTCTTCAATCGCCATCTCTTCCGATACCAGGTGCAACACCTTGGGGGACAGATCCGGACCGCTCTTCTTGACGGGTTTGGGCGCCGCCGGCTTCTCCGCGACGGGCTTGGCCTTGGCTTTGGCCTCGACCTTGGCGGGCTGCTTGGGCGCGGGCTTATGGTTGTTCTTCGCTCCGTTCTTCCCATTTTTCCCCCCCGCGGAAGCGGCGGCTTTGCCCGTTTTGGGCGCGGGAGTCGGCTTTTTGGCGGGGCTGGAAGACTTTGCCATAAGACTCCATGGTAGCCGATCAGGTCTAAACTTCCTATATGCCACCCGCCCCCGCAGCCGCGCTCCGTGCCTTTTTTGGCTGCGCGGGAGCGCTGCAGCAGGCCCATCCAGGCTATGAGTTCCGCCCCGGACAGATCGAGATGGCGGAGGCGGTAGCCACCGCGCTCGAAGACCGGCAGCACCTGTTGGTCGAGGCCGGCACCGGCACCGGCAAGACGCTCGCCTACTTACTCCCCGTACTGTTCAGCGGCCGCCGGGTGCTGCTCTCGACCGGCACCCGGAACCTGCAGGAACAGCTCGTCGCCAAGGATATCCCGCTGCTCGCCGCCGCGGTCGGCCGCGAGTTGAGCGTGGTCACCATGAAGGGGCGGCAGAACTACGCCTGCAAGCAGAAAATCCTCGATCTGGAGGCGCAGCCGGCGCTGCTCGAGCTCGACGAGTTGCAGCACTATCGCCGCATTCGGGAGTGGATCGCCACGTCGGAAACCGGCGACCAGGCCGAGCTCGAATCACTGCCCGAAAACCATCCGCTCTGGATGCGGCTGAATGCGCGGCGCGAAACCTGTTCCGGCTCCAAGTGCCCGCTCTTCGACCAGTGCTTTCTTACCAAGCTGCGCCAGCGCGCGGCCGAGGCCGAACTGGTGGTGGTGAATCACCACCTGTTTTTTGCCGACCTGATGCTCAAGCGCCAGGATTTGGCCGGGGTGCTGCCCCCCTATGAGGCGGTGGTCTTCGACGAGGCTCACGAACTCGAGTCCATCGCCGGCCAGTACTTTGGCGTCAGCCTCAGCAGCCATCAAATCGAGGACTTGGCCCGCGATGCCGCCCGGGCGTTGCCGGCCGAGGCAGACCTTGCACCCCGCATCGAGCATCTTCGCTTGGCCGCCCAGGCTTTCTTCGTGCGGGTGGGGGCCAAGGAGGGCCGGGTACCTTTCGAGGACCGGCCGCAATTCGTTGCCGAGAACCAGGAAGCCTGCGACAGCCTCACCGCCGCGCTCGACCACCTGCTCAGCGGCCTCGAAACCCTGCGCGAGAAGGCCGAAGCGGTCCACACCCTGCTCGGCCGTTTGGCGGAAACCCGCGCCAAACTCGGCTACCTGCTCGAAAGCGACGAGGAGGGAGTGGTCTACTGGGTCGAGCGGCGCGGGCGCGGCGTACAACTGCAAGCCACCCCGATCGCGGTGGCCGACCTGCTGCGCGACTTGCTGTTTGTCCCCACCGACACGGTCATCCTGACCTCGGCCACGCTGGCGGTGGATGGCGGCTTCGCGTTCATCCGCGGGCGGCTCGGACTCGAACACGCGCGCGAGCGTATCGTCGCCTCGCCTTACGATTACCGGCGGCAGGCGCTGCTCTACCTGCCCGCCCACCTGCCCGCCCCCAACGCCTACGGCTTTGACGCCGCCGCCGAGGACGAGATCGAGGCCATCCTGACCGCCTCCCAAGGCCGCGCCTTCGTGCTCTGCACCAGCCGCTTGCAGATGCGCCGTCTGCACCAGAGCCTGAGCGCCCGCCTGCCTTTCCCCTTGCTCGTGCAGGACAGCGCGCCCCGGCACTTGCTGCTGGAACGCTTCCGCGCCACGCCGCAAGCGGTACTTTTCGCCACCAGCAGCTTCTGGCAGGGGGTGGACGTCCAGGGCGAGCAGTTGAGCTGTGTCATCATTGACCGCCTGCCTTTCGCCTCGCCTGGCGATCCGGTGGTGGCCGCCCGGGTTCGCGACCTGCAGCGCCAAGGGCGGAATGCCTTCACCGAGTTTCAGATCCCCGAGGCGGTGCTGGCACTCAAGCAGGGCTTCGGCCGCCTGATCCGCGCCGCCAGCGACCGCGGAGTACTGGCCCTGCTCGACACCCGCATTCTGCGCAAGTCGTACGGGCGCCACTTCCTGCGCAGCCTGCCCGAATTCGCCTGCACCACGCAACTCGCGGACGTGCAGGCGTTCTTCCGCGAGGGCGAAATGCCCGACTTGCCGAGCTTCACCGGCCCGGGCTACGGCGCCGAAACCGAGGGTGAGGCAATCATGCAGCGCGCAGCGCGCTGAGGCCCACGCGCCTCAATGCCGCTTAGTCAGCACGCAGCGCGGTGAGCGGGTCAATGCCGGTGGCGCGGCGCGCCGGGCCCAAGCAGGCCAGGGCGCCGATGCCCAAAAGCAGTGCCAGTACCCCGGCCAGCACGACCGGGTCGGTGGCCTGCACACCAAAGAGCAAGCTGGCCAGCAGTTTTCCGCCGGCGAGCGCGGCTATAATCCCGCACCCCGCACCCGCCAGCACCGGCGTCATCGCCTGGCGCAGCACCATGGCGAACACCTGGGTGGGATGCGCACCCAACGTCAGCCGCAGGCCGATTTCGCCGGTGCGCCGCGCCACCGTCTGCGCCACCACGCCGTAGATGCCCAGGGCGGCAAGCAGCAGAGCGCACAGCGCGAACATCCCCACCAGGCTCAGTTGCAAGCGGCGCGAACTGACCGAGGAGGCCACCAAGTCGTCCAGGCTCTCGATCGTCGGGATGGTGGCGTTGGGCTGTGTGCTCCAGATGGCCGCCCGGATACCGGCAGCCAGCGCCGCCGGCGCCGCGCTGGTGCGCAGCGCGAACTCCACCTGCCCCGGGGGGTTGAGAGTAAAAGGCTCGTAGGCGCTCATGGGCGGCGGCGTGGCCAGGTTCTCGCTGCGCACGTCGCCGACCACGCCGATCACCGTAAACGTGGGACCGTCGTTGTCGGTCCACCGGTACTGCTGGCCGATCGGATTCTGCCCCGGCCATGCCTTTTGCGCGGTCAGCTCGGAGACGATGGCGGCCACGTTCTGCTGGTGTGGGGCGGCGGCGGCGGCCATCTCGGCGGCGCTAAAGGTGCGGCCGCGCAGGAGCGGGATGCCGAGGGTCGCAAAGTAATCCGGGCTTACCCAGCGCCGGTTGGCGAGCGGACGCTCCACGAAGGGGCGGGTATCGTGCGGCCGCGAGAACAGATCGGTATCGCCCGAGCCCTCGGTGGGCAGTACGCTGATAAGGCCGGCGGTGCGCACGCCGGGGAGCGTTTGCAGCTTTTGCAGCGCCGCTTGATACAACGCCACTCGTTGTGCGCCTTTACCCGCCGACCACTCGACCCCGGCATGAATCACGCGGCTGGTTTGGAAGCCTTTATCGACGTTGAGCAGGCGGCTGTAGCTCGCGATCAGCAACCCCGCCACCGCCAGCAGCAGTGCGGTCAGCGCACACTGGGCGCCGATCAGCCAGGCGCGGCCGGAACCGCTGCGCGCACCGATGGTCCCGCGCGCGCCCGCGCGCAGCGCCAGTTGCGGTTCGGCCCGGCCCGCGCGCAACGCCGGCCCCAGACTGAAGCCCAGGGTGCTGGCCACCGCCAAACCCGCCGCCACCGCCACCGCCGCCACATTCATGTGAACCTCGCCGAGGCGTGGCATGCCCGTCAATCCGCTGGCCGCCAGCCAGCGCAACCCCACCGTGGCGGCCACCACGCCAATGGCGGCTCCGCACAGGGAGAGGATCGCTCCCTCCCAGAGCGTCTCGCGCACCAAACGCCCCGGACTCGCGCCCAACGCCATGCGGATCGCGGCCTCGTGCCGCCGCCCCAGCACCCGCACCAACGCCAGATTGGCCAGGTTCAGGCAGGCAATCGCCAGCACCGCCACGACCGCGGCAAGCAGCAGCCACAACCCGGTTCCGTGGTTCCCGACCACCTGGTCGCGCAGCGGCGCTACGACGACGTGGATCTGCATATTGGCCATATGGGCGGCTGCCACCGCCCGCGCGGTGCTCACCTCGAGTTCGGCGCGCAGTTGGGCTAGGCTCACCCCAGGACGCAGACGGAGCCAGACACCGTAGTTGAACTCCCCCACCGTGTCCGCCTTATTGACGTCCAACCCCAAGGGTTGCCACACCTCGACCGGTCCGGCCGTATTGTTGGAGAGGAACGGACCGAGTTCGTCGCCGTGGGGAAATTGAAAGCCCGGCGGCATCACCCCAACGACCTGGTTGGCTTGGCCATTCAGCTCGACGGTGCGCCCGAGAATGTTGCGGTCGGTGTGAAACCGGTTGCGCCAGCTTGCGTCGCTCAGAATGACTTCGTGATTGGCCCCCGGGGCATCCTCTTGCGGCAGAAAGGCGCGACCCAACCGCGGACCCTGCCGCAGTACCTGGAACACGCTCGCCGAGACGCGCATCACCTGGATCTGGGCAGGAGCGCCGTTGCCGGTGAGATCCATGGTTGCGGGCTCGATCAGGGCGATGCTGTCGATCAGGCGCGAGTCCCGCCGCCAATTGGCATAGAGGCCGGCACTGACGGGAATGGCGGGGTACTGCTGCGCGAACTGCGGGATCGAGACGTGCAGCGAGACCAGATCCTGGGATTGCGGATAGGGCAGCGGCCGCAGCAGGATCCCATCCACCAGCGAAAACACTCCCGTGGTGGCCCCGATGCCCAAGCCGAGCATCAGCACCGCCAAACCGGCAAAGCCCGGCACCCGCCGTAGCCGCCGCAAGGCGCGGCGCACTTCCCCCAGCCACGTTTCCATACTCGAAGTATACGGGTCGGGCCGGCGCAAGTTCCCGAGGATGCAAGGTGTCAGGCGCCGCCCAGGAATGCCAACCGGCGGAGCGCGTTGGGGCGGGCGTAGGCAACCGCTGGGTCGTGGGTAGCGGCGGCGGCGGCAACGCGGTACGCCGCCCGCGCTTGCTCCCTCTGACCCGCTTGCTCATAACATCGCCCCATCAGCAGGGCCACCGTCGGGTTGTCTACCTTGCCGTGCTGGAACTCCACCAGCGCCTGGCGCAGGTCGCCGGCGTAAAAGGCGATGTAGCCGCGCAGATCGGCGGCGTAGAGCTGCAATAGTTGTTGCAGCCTTAGGTCCTCGGTTCCCAGCCGCTCCAGAATGGCTCGCGCCCGCGCCGCGTACCGTTCCGCCGCGGGGCGGTCGCCGCGGCGGGCTGCCAGGCGCGCGAGCGCCTGTTGGTAACGGAATTCCCACTGGTCGTGCCGGCTCATGGGAAGATGCGGCTCGAGCAGGGCGCGGGCATGGGCCTCGCGGTAGAGAGAAGCGGCGGCATCGAGGTCGCCCAGGTTCAGACACACCTGGGCCGCCTCCTCTGCGCGCTCGGCCTCGCTGAAGAAGGCTTGCTCCGGATGCGTGCTCTCCTGCGAACGCCAGTAGTTGATGACGCGCTGCTCGTGCGACAAGGCGTGGCGGCAGTTGCCGGCGAAGGCCCAGGACATGGCCAGCTCGCGCTCCGCCGCGGCGCGATCGGCCGGCGTGGCCGCAGCCGCCACCTCCCGCTCCCAAAGCAGGCGCGCCGGCTCGGTTTGCCCGGCGAGATCGAGCTGCCGCGCCCGCTGCGCCCGCGCCGAGTTCGGCGCCGCCAAGGCGCCCTGCGCCGCGGCGCCCGGGCCCAGCGACATTCCGACGAGCGCCAGAAGCCCAGCCACCCAACCGGCAACTCCGGGCAGCCTCCCCACCATGCCGCAAGTATAGACCCGCACTCCAGCGGCCAAGACCGCGTTCCAGAGTGGAATCAGCGGCAGCGGAAGCCGGGCTGGGGCTGCATGCCCGCGTTCCAGGCGGGCACGAAGTCGGAATTCAACAGGTTGCGCACCGGCCCGATCATCGAGGTGATCGAGTCGGCCATCAGGCCGAAGTCGAGGTG
>DATNAC010000042.1:0-2035 GCA_035573035.1 Terriglobales bacterium | reverse complement strand
CTCGGGTTCGCGCCCAGGGCCCGGCTGAAGGCGGCGTACTCCGGCAGCGTCCGGATAAAAAACACCGGACTGTTCATCAGCACAAAGTCCTGCGCCGGATCATCCTCGTCCCCGGGCAGCAGCTTCTTGCCCGGTACATTCAGCAGCTTGATGGCCATCCCCTGCGCGTCCTTCTCCGAGTCCGAGTGAATCCCCGGCTGCCCGCCGGAAAACCGCACAATGGCGTCGTAGCGCTTCGGCTGCGCGAATACCCCCTGGGCGAAGCGCGGGTCCAGGCCGCTTTTCACGGTGAAGTTGGCCAGCACGCAACCGTGGCTTTTGGCATGCACGTCGCGCAAGTAGGTGGTGGGCTTGAACCCTGGGTCGTTGGCGGGAATGGTCGGGGCCTTCGGGCCCGGATCGGCCCGCACCTCGCTCGCCCGGCTCTCCAGCGACAACTCCACCGCGCCTTCGATGATCTCCGCCGTGTATGCGTCTTCATAGGGCGCAATCTGCTCGCCCATCGCCTGATTCCGCGGCCCACTGTCGTGCAGCCACAAGGCCCGCAGCCCCACGCCCAGCCCCAGGACGATCACCACCGGCAGCCCGATCCAGAACGTACGTCGCTTGATGTGAATGCTCATGGGTATTTTACCGGCGCCGCGACGGCCGCCACCCCCGCCGCCGGCAACGGGACGTTCACCGCGCAAGAATGGTCGCTGGCATCGTCGCGATGCACCTTCAGGTACTCGATGATCGCCAGCCGGTCGGCCGGCGGCAGGTACGGTCCAATCACCCCGTGCGCCGGCGGCGATCCCGGCGTCCACGGCACATAGCCCGCCCTAAATTCGTGCCCCGTGTTGTGGTTGCCCGAAACCGCGGTATCGAAGCGGAACGCGCCCGGCGCACTCGGATCGCTCACCAGCCCCACCTTCACCGGATCAAATTCGCGCCCGCCCACGTAAAACACCTTTTCGCGCTCGTTCACCGGCGAGAGCAACTCATAAAGGTTGGGCACCGAGCCATTGTGCAGGTAGGGAGCGGTGGCCCACACCCCGCCCAGCGGACGCGGCTTGTACTGCGGCTCGACCGCGGGCGTATCCAGTTGCCCAAAGCCGTTCCAATCCGGCTGCTCGGCTTCCGTCACCCGCAGTTGCTGGTACGCCAGCGGACGAATGAAGGCAAGCAGGTCGGTCAAGCCCGCGCCCACCGTGACCGCGCGCACATCCACCGGGCCCACCGCCTTCCGCACATACTCGTCCTCGCCCTCGGCCCGCAGCGTGGCGGCATCGGCCGCCGCCTTCTTATAGGCCGCCGAGGCCGGCGGGTTCGTCTGCATCTGGGCGGCATCGAAGGTCAACTGCCGCGCGTACTGCGGACGGTAATTCGCCGCCAGCTTGGTCTCAACCTCCGCATCCGTCAACCCGGTGCGGCTCAAATCATATTGGTTGCGGACGAAATTGATCGCCGCGTTGGGATCGGTGCCGATGTCGTACACCGAAAGCGGGTGCATCACCCACTCCGGCTGGTCCGCCGTCTTGAGCGGCGAGTCGAACGCCTTGCGCGCCGGCGAGGCCAGGTGCGGCCCGTGGCAGGTCTGGCAAATCTGCGCGAACAGCACCGCCCCGCGCTGCGCCAGCGGCACGTTGATCGGACCCAGCACGTCCTCGGGCCAGCACGGCGCCCGCAGCGTCTGCAGCGTCGCCTCAATCACCCGCAGGTTGGGCACGATGGTCGAAACCAGGAAGCGCTCCGCCTCCGGCAGCGGCTGCCCATTCGCGTCCACCAGCGCCAGGTCCGCCCCCGTGCCCAGCGACTCGCCCAGGTTGCGCGCCATCGGCTGGCGCACGCTCGCGGTGTACTGCACCCAGTCGAATTTCCAAATATCCCACAGCGGTGGGTAACTCACCGGCGCGTCGGCCACATGATAGTTGCGCGGATCGAGGTCGGCGCCAAAAACCTGGTTGGCAATGCGCCCGATCGCATCCGTGCGCCCCGGGCCTTCGGGCACGTATAAATGCCGCGCGGCATCGCTGCGCGCCTGCGCCACAATCGC
>DATNAC010000041.1:0-5695 GCA_035573035.1 Terriglobales bacterium | reverse complement strand
CCTCGGGGTGCTGCGCATACGCCCGCAACGTGACCTGGTCGCCGTCGTGGAGAAACGTCCGGTTCTCATCTTCGGGGAGCTTCACGGACGTGGCTCCTTTTTCGGTCAACTCCAGGAGGCATCCGCGAGCTTCGGGTGACGGTCCGGAAACGGTGCCGGTCCCGAGCAGGTCGCCGGGGCGCAGGTTGCAGCCATTGCTGGTGTGATGCGCGACCATTTGGCCCAGGGTCCAGTACAGGTCCCGCAAGTTGCCCCGGCTGAGGCGAACCGCGGCAATTCCCCGCTCACGCATGCGGCGGGACTGGAGCCAGACCTCGATCACGATATCGAAGCCCCCGCGGGCGGCGTCCTGGGGATTCTGCAAATAGGCGAGCGGCGCCGGATCGCCCACCGGCCGTGGCGGAGCGGGCACGCGGAAAGGCTCAAGCGCCTCCATGGTCACGACCCAGGGAGAAAGGGTGGTGGCAAAACTCTTGCCGAGAAACGGTCCCAGGGGCTGGTACTCCCAGCGCTGGATGTCGCGCGCCGACCAATCATTGAGCAGTACCAGGCCAAACAGATGGTCCCGGGCCTCCGCCAGCGGAACAGGTCGGCCTAACGGGTTGCCGGCCCCCACCAAGGCGCCGAACTCGGCCTCGTAGTCAAGCTGGCGTGTGGGTCCAAACGAAGGCGGGACGCCGTCCAGGGTCGCGGCCGGAATCTGGCCCATCGGCCGCACCACGTTGGCCGGGCTGACCCCGAGCGAGGAGCTGCGCCCATGGTAGCCGATCGGCACGTACTTATAGTTGGGGAGCAGCGGGCTGGTGGGACGGAAGAGACGGCCAACGTTGGCGGCATGGTCCAGCGAAGCGTAGAAGTCGGTAAAGTCGCCCACCTGGACCGGAAGGCAAAGCTGGGCGGCAGTTTGCGGCTGGAGGAGCGGCTCCACGTGCGGCTGCGCGGGCGCACCGGCGCGGAGGAGTTCCCGCAGATGGTGCCGCAGCGCGCGCACGGCCGCGGGGCCCAGCGCCATCAGTGGGTTCAGGACCCCCGCCAGGCAGGCGGATTGGATGACTTCGGGCAGGGTAGCCAGCAGGCCGGCTTGGTGCGCAGCCGCTAAATCCAGCGCCTGATCGCCGATGGCTACCGCCAAGTGGGCCCCAGCCCCCACCTGCAGGGCGCCGAAGGGGAGATTCTCCAGCGGAAAATCGCTGGTGGCGAGGTTAGCCGCGGCGAGCCAACTCCCAACGCGGAGACTCATGCGACGCAGTGCTGGTCAAAGGCCGCGGTCAGCAGGCGGGCAATCTCGGGGGCGTTGCGGCCTTCGATTTGATTGCGCTCCAACATGTAGACCAGCTTGCCGTCCTTGAGCAGCCCGATGGACGGCGAGGAGGGATCGAAGCCGGTGAAGTACTGCCGCGCGCGCTGGGTAGCCTCGATGTCGGCGCCGGCAAATACCGTGATCGCGTGTTGGGGGCGGTTGCCATGCTGCAGCGCCTGCGCCACGCCCGGGCGCGCCTTTCCGGCGGCGCAGCCACAAACCGAGTTGACGATGACCAGCGTCGTACCGGGGCGGGTGACGGCCGTGTCCACGGCTTGGGGCGTGCGGGTCTCCTCGACGCCGAGACGCGTCAACTCCTCGCGCATGGAGGCGATCATAAATTCCGGATACATTGGCTATCTCCTTAGTGGGGGTTGAGGAAGTACAAAAGCCAGCCGCCGGCGATCGTACCGCCGATGAACCAGGCAAAGGCCTCCAGGCCATAGCGCACCTGCTCCCGCACCCCCTCGCGCATGGTGATGCCAAACACGATGGAGGCGAAGAGCGCGAACAGGACGGCGGCAGTGAGGTGGGAGACGCTCATGACGGGAAACCGGTCATTTCTTTTTGCCCAGAAAAACGTCGCGGGCATCGGAGGCGGCCAGCAGATTGAGCAGGCCGGCGGCAATCAGGAACTTGGTTCCATAATCGCCCATCACACTGGAGGGATTCCCCGCCCCCACGCCGGCGATGCGGCTGATGAAGTAAAGCAAGCCGGCGCACACGTCTCCGATCCAACCCAGGATGTCGAGCGGGTCCCCGGTATTAAAGGAGTAAATTTGGCCGTGCAGCGCCAGCCCCAGCAGAAACATGCCCACCACCGAGAGCAGAATCAGGCTGCCCCGCACCCAACGCTTGTGGAGGAAGTAACCCAACCCGGGCACCAGCCAGCCGGCCACCGTCACCCAAGCCGCCGTCATGGCACCGCTGGGGCGGGCGGCGGGCCGAGCCACGGTTTCACTGTGCGCCATCGCTTTTTATATTCTCACGATTTGTTGCTGGCGCGGGCTGGTGACCTCGGCGCCGTGTTCGCCCACAAACATATTTACCTCCGAGCGGACTCCAAATGGCTGGCCGTTCGGGCAGTACAGACCGGGCTCGATCGTCAGCGCGGTGAACGGCAGCAGCAGCCGGTCGTCGTGGGTTTCAAAGTCGTCCATGTTGGCTCCGGTGGCGTGGACCTCGCGCCCGAGCGAGTGTCCGGTGCGGTGTACAAAGAACTCGCCGAGACCGGCGGCCTCGATCACCGCGCGCACCGCCTGGTCCACCTCGAAGCCGTGAAGCGGGCGCCCGGCGGCGGTGGCCGCGAGGATGCGCGCGATGCCGGCGTCGCGGGCATCGCGCACCAGCGAGAAGGCCTGCTCGAAGTGGGTGGGAGGGGTGGATTCGCCTGGCCGCAGGCAGTAACCCATCCACGTGACGTCGTAGTAGGCGCTACCGGGCTGATGGGTGCGCCCCCAAACGTCCAGCAGGAGCAGGTCGCCAGGCAGGATCGTGGCGGAGCCGGTGGCGCCGGGCTGATAGTGGGGGTCACCGGCGTGCGCATTCACCGCTACGATCGGGGGCTCCCCGCCCGCCAAGCCGGCGCGCGACATCCGCTCCATCATCCACTGCTGCAGCTCGTACTCATGCAAGGCGACACCGGCATCGAGTTGGGCGCGCACAAACTGAAAGGCCGCCGTGATGGTTTCGTCAATCACTCGGCCGGCGGCGCGATGGCTGGCCAGCATGGCCGCGGACCAAACGGCGTCGAAGCGCGAGATCAAGTCGCCCGAACCGACCACCTCGCAGCCGAAGCAGCGGAGCTGCTCCACCGTGCCCGCGTCGGCGAGCGAGATGGGCGGCAGCGAGCAGCCGGGCGAGTACTGCATGGCCACGCGGGGCGATGGCCCCAGCGGGGTTACCAGGGCACGGAGCTGGTCCCGAAGCTCCGACCAGCGGGAGTACACCCGGCGTTCGCCCGGCAGCGGGTCGAGAACGCCCGCTTCGATGCGATGCACAAGCTTTACCGGCTCTCCCACGGCCGGCACGAGATAGTACCAGCGGCGGGTCACCATGCTGTCCTCGGGCAAACCCAGGACGCGATAGGCGATGGGATCGCGGTGGTGGTGGTCATAGAACAGCCAGGCGGCACATTTTTGCGCCTGGAGGGCGGCTTGCAGGTCGGTGATCATCATAGCGGCGGACGGGAACCAAAAAGGGCCGAACCGAGGCGGACGATGGTCGCGCCCTCCTCGACAGCGACTGCGAAATCGTGCGACATGCCCATGGAAAGATCCCAGCCCGCGCGGGGGCGGTGCAGTTCCAGGCGCAGCTGTTCGCCCAGGGCGGCCAGGGCGGCAAAATACGGGCGCGCGGCCTCGGGAGCGGAGACCGCGGGCGGCACCGCCATCACGCCGCCGAGCCGCAAGTGGGGCAATTCGGCCACCGCCTGGGCGACCGCGAGCGCCTGAGCGGGGGCGATGCCGTGCTTTTGCGGTTCCTCGCCGATGTTGATCTCGAGCAGCACCGGCAGCGGCGGACGGTTGGTTTCGCGGGCGAGCCGGTCCAGGCGTTGCGCCAGGGCGAGGGAGTTCAGGGACTCGATGGCGTCGAACAGGCTCAGGGCGCGCGCGGCTTTGTTACTCTGCAAGGGGCCGAGCAACCGCCATTCCGCCGCGAGCGAGGCGAGCGCCGGACGCTTGGCCTCGCGTTCCTGCACGCGATTCTCGCCAAACAAGCGCACGCCCAGTGCGTAGGCCTCGGCGATCCGCTCCGGCGCCACGGTTTTGGTGGCAGCCAGCAGGCGCACCTCCTCGAAGGAACGGCCGCGGCGTGCACACGCGGCGGCGATGACGCCGCGCACGCGCTCCAACTGCTGGGCAAGACTCACGCAGGCCAATGTTACCATCGTGCCGGTGGGCAAATTCGTTACTTTCGAGGGCCTGGACGGCAGCGGCAAGAGCACACAACTGCAGCGGCTGGCAGCGCATCTCACCGACGCCGGTCACACCGTGGTGGTGACGCGCGAGCCGGGCGGCACCCCGCTGGGGGAGCGCATCCGGAGTTTGGTGTTGGCCGAGGCGAGAGAAGACGGCGGCGCGTGCCCGCAGCCGGAAACGGAGTTGGCGTTGATGTGCGCCTCGCGCGCCCAGAGCGTGGCGGAGGTGATCCGGCCGGCGCTGGCGCGCGGCGCCTGGGTTCTGTGCGACCGTTTTCACGACGCCACCGAAGCCTACCAGGGCGGCGGGCGGGGTTTGTCGGTGGCGTTGATTCACGACTTGCACCGGATTCTGTGCCACGACCTGCAACCCGACCTGACCCTGATCCTCGACCAGGATCCCGGGCGCAGCCTGGAACGGGCGCGGCGACGCGTGGCGGCGGGAGGCGGCGAGGGCCGTTTCGAGGCCGAGACCCCCGCCTTTTTTGCCCGGGTGGCGGCGGCC
Source organism: Terriglobales bacterium (assembly GCA_035573035.1). Lineage (GTDB taxonomy): Bacteria > Acidobacteriota > Terriglobia > Terriglobales > SCQP01 > SCQP01. The sequence continues at coordinate 970 of DATNAC010000041.1, read as the reverse complement.
TACCGCGCTCTGGCGCAGCGCGAGCCGTCGCGCTGTCACTTAATTCCTGCCGAGGGTACGGCGGCAGAGGTGGAGGCGCGCATTCGCGCGGTGGTATGCCCTGGCATGAATTCCTAGGCAACGCCGAGGTGGTGGCGCAATTGCGTCATCTGGTGGCGGCGCAGCACGCCCGCCGCACGGTGGTCTTGACCGGACCTGAAGGAATCGGCAAGACCACCTTGGCGCTGATGCTGGGCCTCGCCCTGAACTGTCTTGCCCCGCCGGCACCGGGAGACTTTTGCGGGGTATGCACCCGCTGCCGCCAGGCCGTGTCCCTGTCCCAAGTGGCGGAGCAGATCACGGCCGCGCTTGAGTTCCGCGAGGCCGAGGTCAAAGGCAACGCCCGCGAGGCCGCGCCCTTGCAGGTCTCGCTTCATCCCGCGGTGCGCCTCTATCCACCCGACGGTGACTTCTTAACCATGGCGCAGGCCCGCGCCCTGATCCAGCAGACGCAACTGCTCCCCGACGCCGGCGCCACCTGGACCCTGATCGTCCCGGAGTTCGACCGAGCCCGCTGGACCACCCAAGCGGCCCTGCTGAAGACCTTGGAAGAACCGCCGGAGCGGGTCTGTTTGGTCATGCTGGCCCGCAACCCTCTGGCTCTGCTCCCCACCGTGCGCTCGCGTGCGCTGGTTCTGGCCCTGCGGCCGGTGGCCAGCGAGGAGTTGGTTGCGGCGCTAGCACAGCGAAGTCCAGCCGCGCCCGAGGAGTTAGCCTTAGCTGCGCGTCTTTCCCAAGGCTGCCCCGGACGGGCCTTGCAACTCGACCTGGCGGGCTACCGCGCCGCCCGGCAGGAAGCGCTGGGGTGGCTGCGCGCCGCCCTCGCCGGCGGCCAAGCCTTGTCGGTGTTTCGCCTGAGTGAGTCCACCCGCGCCAGCAAAGAAAAGTTTGAATCGCTCCTCGAAATTCTTTATAGTGTCTTGCAAGATTG
>DATNAC010000040.1:0-6317 GCA_035573035.1 Terriglobales bacterium | reverse complement strand
CCCGCCGGCAGCTCCGGCGGCCAGGGCGTGGGATCGTTGGTGGCGAAGCGGATGCGGATGCCGGTCTCCGGCTTGAACAAATACGCGTCTGTTGCCGCCTGGGCTTCGGCTTCCTGCCGTAGCGGGGTCACGTCGTCCAGGATCCAGAACCCGCGGCCGTGCGTGCCCGCCACCAAGTCCGAGCACAGGCAGGAGGCGTCGTCCTTCACCGCGATGTCGCGCACCGAGATTGCCGGCATGTTCAGCCGCAGCGAGTGCCAGTTGTCGCCGTCGTCAAACGACACCCAAACCTGGGTGTCGGTAGACGCGTAGAGCAGCCCCTTCCTATGCGGATCCTCGCGGATGGAGTTGGTCACCGCCCCGGGCGCGATGCCGTTGTCAATCTCGGTCCAAGTCTTCCCGCCGTCGTGGGTGCGCCACAGATGTGGGTTCATGTCGTCCAACCGCAGCGTGTTGGCGGCGGCGTAGGCGGTCAGGGTGTCGAAGTGGCCGGCGTCCATGTTGAAGATGCGGGTCCAGGCCTTGATGCCGGAGGGCGTCACGTTCTTCCAGTTGGCGCCGCCGTCGGTGGTCACTTGAATGTTGCCGTCGCCGGTGCCCGCCCAAATGACGTTGGCGCTGATCGGCGAGGGCGCGAGCGCGGTGATGGTGCCCTGCGCCGAAGGGGTTACGGTGCTGGCGTACTTGCCGGCGTTGGGCGGAACCGTCCAGTTCGCCCCGCGGCTGAGGTCGGGGCTGATGCGCGTCCAGCTGTGCGCCCCGTCCAGCGTCTTCCACACCACGTTGCTGGCGTAGTACAGGATGTGTGTGTGCGGCACCGGCGACCAGATGATGGGCTGGGTGCGCACGTTGCGCTGCGGCCCCAGGCCGGGAACCGCCGCGCCGCCCCGGCCCACGCCCGGAGGCCCGACCTGCGCGGTCTGCCCGGTGGCGCGGTTGTAAAGCGAGACTTTGCCGCCGTAGACCAGATCCGGGTTCTCCGGATCCGGCGCCGCGATGCCGTACTCCTCGATGTTGACCGGATGCCAGTCGTGGAAGGTGATCTCCCCGTCCATGGAGCGGCTGGCCACACAGGCCGAACCGCTATCCTGCTGCCCGCCGCAAAGCCGGTAGGGGAAGGCGTCATCCGCGGTCACATGGTACATCGCCGCGGTGGGCTGGGTGTACCAATTGCTCCAGGATTGCCCGCGGTTGGCCGAGACCACGCCGCCCTGATCGGAGACCAGCAGGATGATGTTCGGGTTTTCGGGATTCACCCAGGTCTTCTGATAATCGTCGCCGCCCGGGGCGCCGCGCACCGCCGACCAGGTCTGGCCGCCGTCCATGGTGCGCCAGAACACGGTCGAGCAGTCGTAGACCACGTTCTCGTCCTTGGGGTCCACGGTGATGGTGGGCAGGTCGCCGCCGCCGATGCGCGCCATCGGGCGCGCATCCTGGCGCCCGTTCTTGGCCAGCGCCCAAGTGGCGCCGCCGTCGCTGGTCTTGTAAAAGGCCACGGCCGCGCGCCCGCCGCGGCCCCCGCCGCCGGCTTCGCCGCCCGCCTGCACCGTGGCGTAGAGCACTTGCGGATTCGAAGTCGAGATCGCCAGGTTGGCTTCCACAATGGACGGTAGTCCGCCCCCGAGTTGGTTCCAGGTACTGCCGCCGTCGGTGGACTTGAAGATGCCGCCGCCGGTGCCGCCAAACTCGCCGTTCTCGTAAAAGCCCTGCTGCTGCTGCCACAGCGCCGCGTAGACCACCTGGGGATTGGCCGGATCAATGTGAACGTCGTTGGCGCTGGTGTACTCGTCCTTGTACAGCACCTTCTCGAAGGTGGCGCCGCCGTCGGTGGTGCGGAAGATGCCGCGCTGCTGGTTGGGCCCGTAGGGATGGCCCAGCGCCGCCACGAACAGCCGGTTGGGATCCTTCGGATCCACCGCCATGGCCGCGATCATCTGCGTGTCGCGCAGGTCTTGCAGGTGGGTCCAGGTCTTGCCCCCGTCGGTGCTCTTGTACACCCCGTCGCCCACCGACAGGTCGGGCCGGATGATGCCCGCGCCGGTGCCGACATAGATCACGTTGGGATCGGAAGGCGCCACCGCGATGGCCCCGATCGAGCCCGTGCCCTCGGCGTCAAACAGCGGATGCCAGGTCGAGCCGAAGTCGGTCGAGCGCCACACCCCGCCGTTGTCGAAGCCGATGTAAGCCACATCGGGCTGACTCGGGACCCCGGTCACCGCCCGTGCCCGGCCCGCCCGGGTGGGCCCAATCTCGCGCCAGTGCATGGCGCCGTAGGTATTGGGCGCTTGCGCCCAGCCGCCCACACTACACACGGCGGCGGCCAGAGCCGCCAGCAACAACCGGCGGGGCGATATCCAACGACATGACAAGGTGCGCACCTGACTCCTCCCAGAACTGCCAGAAACCCCCTGAGTGTAGCGCAATTCCCCGCCCGTTTGCGGAGAAGATGGCGGCGTTGGCGCCCAGTCCGACGGGGAGCGGCAGGGTGGCGGTGCGCCGCGTTTACTGCGCCGCCGAGCCGTCCGACCAGTGCTTCACGCCGACGACGAACACCCGCAGCGGCGGGAAGATGCGCGTCTCGGCCGGGGTCTCATGCACAAACCAGAAATTGCCCGAGCCCACGGGCGAGCCCGGCTGGTTCGCGCCCCAGACGGCATCATTGTCCACCGGGATGAAGAACATCAAGTGCGGCAGGTTGTGGCCGCCGTCGTCAGTCAGGTAGGAACCCTTGCCCAGCATGTAGCTCATCGCGCCCGGCTCCAGCCGCGGCAGCGTCTTCGCCACCACCGCTGCCTGCACCTTGCGGATGATCCCGGCGCGCGTACTGCCCGCCATCACCAACTGGGTGCGCAGTTCCTCCAGCGGCAGGACCGAACGCGCTGCCGGCGGGTTGAGGCAATCCGCGCCGCGTATCTTCGGGTTCCACATCTCCGGCCAATCAAACGACCCGACCCAGCCGCGTTCCACCAGGCACACAAAGCCATTGGTCCCCTGGACCGCGACTTCGTAGCCGCTCTTCCCCAGCACCAGGATAGTCGCTTGGCGCGTGATCGAAGCCGGCGCCCCGCTGCGCGCCAGTGCGATCTCGGCGTCGCGCGCCATCCGGTACTGCGCCAATGGCTCCGGTTGCGGATATTTTCCCGGGACGCCCTGCGCCTGCAGCCCCAGGCCCGCGGCCACACAAACCCATACCACCCAGCCCACCACACCCTTCATGTTTCCACACCTCCCAACGAATTCGGCGCGGCCCCAGCGAAGCGCGGCCTTGGATCCTATCCGGCAAACGGATTCGCGACACGAACCCGCGGGATGCGCTGGCTTCGGTTGAAATCTTCGGTCGCAATGCGATCGGCTGCTACGGGTACCGCACCCATGGGCAGGCCGGACGCCAAATAAGCCAATTGCCTGCCGTTTGGCGCGCTCGTAGGCCGCCTGCCTGCGGATCACACGCGCCTCCAGGCGCACGGTCGGAACCTACTTGGATGAACCGGATCCTATACTCACGGAAACTACGTGTACCATGGCCGCCGGGCCGGCGCAAGTCTCAATGGCTGGTGCCGGCGGGCCGCGCCATCCACTGCTCGTAGAGGCGCTGGTGCTTGCTGGGCGGGATCGAAAAGAAGACTGAGGCGCTCCGAACCCTCACCCGCCCGTTTGCGGCTATATTGCCTGTCATGGCACTCACCCGCCGCCGCTTTCTCGCCAGCACCGCGCTCGCCGCCGCCGCGGCCCGCATCCGGGGATGGAGCGCGCCCGCCCCCCGGAAATTCGCCGCCACCGGCCGGGAATTCCAGCTCGACGGCCGGCCTTACGTCCTCCGCTCCGGCTCGATGCACTATCCGCGCGTGCCGCGCCCCTACTGGCGCGATCGCATGCGCAAGCTGCGGGCGCTGGGCCTGAATACACTGTGCACCTACGTGTTCTGGAACGCCCACGAGCCCCGGCCCGGCGTCTTCGACTTCCGTGACAACCTCGATGTTGCCGCCTATATTCGCACCGCGCAACAGGCGGGCCTCAACGTCATCCTGCGTCCCGGTCCCTACGTGTGCAGCGAGTGGGACTTCGGCGGCTTCCCCGCCTGGCTGCTGGCTTCCGGCGAGATACAAGTCCGCGGCCGCGACCCGCGCTTCCTCGAGGCCGCGGGCCGCTACCTGCGCCGGCTGGGACGGGAACTCGCGCCGTTGCAGGTCACCCGCGGCGGCCCCATCCTCCTCGTCCAGGTGGAAAATGAGTACGGGTCGTATGGCGCCGACCACGCCTATGTGGCGGCCATCCGCGACTTGATGAGCCAAGCCGGCTTCGAGGTCCCGCTCTTCACCGCCGACGGACCCAGCCCCCGCCTGCTCGCCGCCGGCGCCCTGCCGCCGCTGCCCCACGCCATCAACTTCGGGGACACCGACGCTCCTGCCAGCGCCTTCGCCACGCTCGACGCCTTCCGCCGCCAGACCGGCGCCGCCGGCCCGCGTTTCTGCGCCGAGTACTGGGACGGCTGGTTCGATCACTGGGGCGAGCGCCACCACACTACCCCGCCGGAACACGCCGCCTCCGGGGTGGACTGGATGCTCGCGCAGGGCATCTCCTGCAATCTCTACATGGCTCACGGCGGCACTTCTTTCGGATTCTGGTCCGGGGCCAATTTCGGCCGTACCTACCAGCCCGACACCACTAGCTACGACTACAACGCCCCGCTCGACGAGGCCGGCCGCCCCACCCCCAAATTCGCCGCCCTGCGCCAAATCTATACGCGCCACCTCGCTCCGGGAGAGGTACTGCCCAGGCTTCCGACGCCCCTCCCCGTCGCCCCAATTCCGCCCTTTGAGCTCACCGGGTGGGCGCCGCTCTCGCAGCTTTTCCTCGACCCGCGCTCCTCGCCGCGGCCTTTATGCATGGAGGAGTTGGGGCAATCCTTTGGCCTGGTCTGGTACCGCACCCAGGTGACGGAGCCGGTATCGGCAACCCTCGAAGTGGACGGCCTCCGCGATTATGCCCGCTTCTACCAGGGCGACGGCCTGCTCGGCGAGTGGGACCGCAGCCGCCACCCCGACAGCTCACCCGCGGCCATCACCGCCTCGCTAGGCGCCGGTGTCGCGCTCGACATCGTCGTCGAGGCCATGGGCCGCGTGAACTTCGGCCCCCATCTTCAGGACAATCGCCAGGGAATCACCGGGCGCGTTCGCCTCAAGGGAACGGAACTCGACGGCTGGACCATCGCTTCCCTGCCGCTCGATAATCTCGACCGCCTGCGATTCTCTCCGCTCGCCGGCGGCGCCGCTCCCTCCGGCCCCGGCTTCTACCACGGACACTTTCAAGTCAGCCGCCCCGCCGACGCCTTCCTCGACCTGCGCGGCTGGACCAAGGGCTTCGTCTGGGTCAACGGCCATAACCTCGGCCGGTTCTGGAACCGCGGCCCGCAGCAATCCCTCTACCTGCCCGGATGCTGGCTCCACTCCGGCGACAACGACGTCATCGTGTTCGACTGGCAGCCCCCCGCGCCCGCTCCGCGGCTGCAGGGCTCTCCCGATCCGATTTTCTCCACAGCCGCCCCGGCTCCCGAACGCATCTAACCGTGGCATGGCCTCCCATCACGCTTCCGAGGGCGCCCGCGAGCGCCATCCTGCCGACGATTCTTCGTTTGACCGCTCAAAGCTGATCGGCCTGCTCAACCAGGACCTGTCGCGCGAGTACCAGGCGATCATCTCTTACGTCATTTACTCCCAGGTGCTGAAGGGCCCCGAGTTCATGAATATCGCCGGCGAGTTGGAGAAGCATGCCGCCGAGGAACTCTCCCACGCGCTGATCATCTCCAACCAAATTGACTATTTGGGCGGCATGCCGGCGGCCAACCCCGCCCAGGTGCGGACCTCGCCCAACGCGCGCGAGATGCTGCAGTTCGACCTGGACAACGAAGTCGAAACCATCCGCAACTATCGCCAGCGCGTGCGGCAGTGCGAGCTGTTGGGCGAGTACGCCATGGCCGAGCACATCCGCGAGATCCTTGTGGACGAGCAGGATCATCTGATCGCACTGGCCACCGCGCTCGGGCGCGAAGCGCCGCAGATCAAGCCGCTGGCCGGCGATGAGCCCGCGCCGCTGAAGGCCGCGAGCTAAACCTTAGATGGGCGCGGGCCCTAGCGCGGTAGGCCACGCGCCCGGCGCCTCCGGGCGCCTTCGGCTTGTGCTCGCACCGGCATGGGGACCCCGGAGCCCCATGCCGGTGCTGCGCTCGCGGGGACCGCGCCTGCATTGCTTGCCGGGGGCGGGCCGCCCTGCGGAATTTCGCGGCCATTCGCGCCGACTTTGCCCGCAGTGCAAACGGC
>DATNAC010000039.1:0-3774 GCA_035573035.1 Terriglobales bacterium | reverse complement strand
AATCCTGGTCATCGGCTCCAGGTTCTTGGGCGGAGGTTTTGGGTGTGGGAATTCGCGGGAGTAACTCAGTGGTAGAGTGTCAGCCTTCCAAGCTGAACGTCGCGGGTTCGAATCCCGTCTCCCGCTCCAGTGCGGTGCCTGCGGGCGGTTGACCGGGTGGTTGACACCGGGTGGTTGGCGATGTCGCGTGCTGAAAGCTGAGAGCTGCTATGGCGAAAGAAAAATTCGATCGTTCCAAACCCCACGTCAATGTCGGCACCATCGGCCACATTGACCACGGCAAGACGACGCTGACGGCGGCCATCACCAAGGTGCTGGCCAAGCATGATCCGAAGGTGTCGTTCCGCAGCTTCGACTCGATTGACAACGCGCCGGAAGAGCGCGAGCGCGGCATCACCATCGCCACCGCGCACGTGGAGTACTCGACCGCGAACCGCCATTATGCGCACGTGGACTGCCCCGGGCACGCCGACTACATCAAGAACATGATCACCGGCGCGGCGCAGATGGATGGCGCCATCCTGGTGGTGGCGGCCACCGACGGCCCCATGCCGCAGACCAAGGAGCACGTGCTGCTGGCGCGCCAGGTGGGGGTGCCCTACATCGTGGTGTTCCTGAACAAGTGCGATGCGGTGGACGATCCCGAGCTGCTGGACCTGGTCGAGCTGGAGGTGCGCGACCTGCTGAAGAGCTACCAGTTCCCGGGCGACGAGATACCGATCATTCGCGGCTCGGCGCTGGGGGCGCTGAACGGGGAGGAGAAGTGGGAGAAGTCGGTCGAGGAGCTGATGGCGGCGGTGGACAAGTACGTGCCGGTGCCGCAGCGCGACGTGGACAAGCCCTACCTGATGCCGATCGAGGACATCTTCTCGATCTCGGGCCGGGGGACGGTGGTGACCGGGCGCATCGAGCGCGGCAAGGTGAAGGTGGGCGAGGAGATCGAGATCGTCGGCTTCCGCCCGACCGCGAAGAAGGTGGTGACCGGCATCGAGATGTTCAAGAAGCAGCTGGACGAGGGGCTGGCCGGCGACAACGCCGGGCTGCTGCTGCGGGGCACGGAGAAGGATGACGTGGAGCGCGGCATGGTGCTGGCCAAGCCGGGCTCGATCACCCCGCACACCAAGTTCAAGGCCGAGATCTACGTGCTGACCAAGGAGGAGGGGGGGCGGCACACGCCCTTCTTCAAGGGGTACCGGCCGCAGTTCTACATGCGCACCACCGACGTGACCGGGGTGGCGGAGCTGCCCGCGGGCACCGAGATGGTGATGCCGGGCGACAACGTCGCCCTCACCGTCGAGCTCATCACCCCGGTGGCGATGGAGAAGGGCCTGCGCTTCGCCATCCGCGAAGGCGGCCGCACCGTCGGCGCCGGCACCATCACCGAGATTGTGCAGTAGGGAAGGGAACCATGGTCCGAGAGAGAATCCGCATCCGCTTGAAAGCCTACGACGCGCGCGTCCTCGACGCCTCCACCCAGGAGATCGTCGATACCGCCCGCCGCGCCGGCGCCGAAATCGCCGGCCCCATCCCCTTGCCCACCGCCATCAACCGCTCCACCGTGCTCCGCTCCCCGCACGTGGACAAGAAGAGCCGCGAGCAGTTCGAGATGCGCACCCACAAGCGCCTCCTCGATCTGCTCGAACCCACCCCGCAGACCATGGACGCGCTCATGAAGCTCGACCTCCCCGCCGGCGTGGACGTCGAAATCAAAGCCTTCGGCAAGGAGCACAAGTAGGCCCCCATGGTGAACGGCATCCTCGGCAAGAAAATCGGCATGAGCGAGGCCTACTCCGCCTCCGGCGAGCGCATCCCGGTCACGCTCATCCAGGCCGGCCCCTGCGTGGTGGTGCAGCGCAAGACCCAGGCCCGCGACGGCTACGACGCCGCCCAGCTCGGCCTCATCGAGTTCACCAAGCCCGGCCGCCTCTCCAAGCCCGAGCGCCAGCGCTTCGAGGCCGCCAACCTCCCGCCCTGCCGCCTGCTGCGCGAGGTCCCGCTCGCCAAGCACGCCGAAGGCGACGGCGCCAAGGTCGGCGACCAGGTGCTGGCCGAAATGTTCAAGGAGCGCGACTTCCTCGACATCGAAGGCGTCAGCAAAGGCCGCGGCTTCGCCGGCTTCGTCAAGCGCCACCACTTCGGCGGCGGCGCCGCCACCCACGGCTCCATGTTCCACCGCGCCCCCGGCTCCATCGGCGCCAGCGCCTTCCCCTCGCGCGTGCTCAAGGGCATGCGCGCCGCCGGCCACATGGGCGATGCCCAGGTCACCGTGCGCAACCTCCAGGTCGTCGCGGTGGATGCCGACGAGAACCTGCTCGCCGTCCGCGGCGCCGTCCCCGGCCCCAACGGCGGCTACCTCCTCATCCGCCGCGCCAAGCAGCCGCCCCGCGCCCGCCGCGGCTTCGCCGGCGTCGCCAACACCAACCCGCTCAAGGCCTCCAAGCGCGGCGGCAAAGCCTAGGACCCAGCCATGCCTTCGATCGCCGTCAAGAACCTCAACAACGACACCGTCGGCAGCTTCGAGCTGCTCGACGAGGTCTTCGCCGCCCCCGTCAATGAGGAGCTGCTCTGGGAGGCGGTGCGCCATTGGGGCGCCGCCCAGCGCCGCGGCACCCACAAGACCAAGGGCCGCGCCGAGGTCTCCGGCGCCGGCCGCAAGCTCTGGAAGCAGAAGGGCACCGGCCGCGCCCGCGTCGGCTCCATCCGCACCCCGCTGTGGCGCCACGGCGGCACCGTCCACGGCCCCCAGCCCCGCAGCTACGCCTGGGCCATGCCGCGCAAGAAGCTGCTCGGCGCCTTGCGCTCGGCCCTGGCCGCCAAGTACCGCGACGCGGAGTTGGTCGTGGTCGAGAACTTCGATCTTTCCGCCCCCAAGTCGAAGCTGCTGCGCCAAGGCTTGGACAAGCTGGCGGTGAAGAAGTCCGCCCTGCTGGTGGATGCCGAGCCCCCGACCCCGCTCGAGCGCAGCGCCCGCAACCTGGCCGAGGTCGAGCTGCTCGCCGCCCGCAACGTCCACCCCTACCACCTGCTCCGCTATCAGCAGATCATCCTCTCCCGCCCCGCGCTCGAGAAGCTGCAGAAGGCCGCCCAGCCCGCGCCTCGACCCGGCAGCCGGGGCACAGCCCCCACGGACCTGCCGGGCGCGAAGCGGGTCGCGCGCCAAAGCCGCGCGGGAGCCCGCGCCGGTCAATCGCCGAAGAAAGCCAAGAAGGCCACCGCATGAGATCGCGTTACGAAGTCATCAAGCGCCCCATCATCACCGAGAAAGGCCTGGCGGCGAAGGAGTCGCTCCGCACCCTGGTGTTCGAGGTCAACCCCCGCGCCAGCAAGGTCGAGATCCGCGAAGCCGTGCAGGCCATCTTCAAGGTCAAGGTCGAGAGCGTCCGCACCGGCATCCTGCACGGCAAGGAGCGCCGCCGCGGCCGCCTCGTGGGCCAGCGCCCGGATTGGAAGAAGGCCTACGTCAAGCTCCAAGCCGGCGAGAAAATGCCCGAATACGCGGAGAACGTCTAGCCATCATGCCGATCAAGACCTACCGCCCGACCACCCCCACCCGCCGCTACCAGTCCGTGGTGACGAGCGACGAGCTCAGCGGCCACGCTCCGCACAAGCCCCTGCTCGAGCCCCGCCCCCGCACCGGCGGCCGCCGCAACGCCGGCGACATCACCATTTGGCACCGCGGCGGCGGCCACAAGAAGATGTACCGCCTGATCGATTTCAAGCGCGACAAGTCGGGCGTCCCCGCCGTGGTCGAGTCGGTCGAGTACGATCCCAACC
>DATNAC010000038.1:0-2749 GCA_035573035.1 Terriglobales bacterium | reverse complement strand
AGCAGGTTGAGAATCCCCAGGTTCAGGCTGATCAGCGAGGTGATATTCAGCAGCGGCAGTATCGTCGGCTGGCGGGCGGCATCGCCCGTCACCGCAGCAATCCCCACCGGCGACTGCAGGGTCTGGATCGAAGCCCGGTGCGAGACCAGCTTGCCCACCAGATCGAGGATCACCATGCTGTACTGCTTGTTGTCCTCGAGCGAGTGTTGTAGCGCCTGCGAAAACGGCAGGCGCAGGTACGTGGTGTCGCTGACAAAGGCCGCCCCGATCATCCATTGCCGCCGCCCCTGGTTGTTGCGCAGTTGCGGCGTCACCTGGACCGTTTCCCGCCGCCCCTCGCGCACCACCGTCATCGCGAGCGGATGTCCGTCACTCCCCATGCGCGCTGCCGCCAAGTCGGGTTCAGCCGCCTGAATCTGCGCCACCAGCGTGCCCGGATCCAGCACGCGCTCGCCGTTCAGCTCCACGACTTGATCACCCGCCTTGACTCCTGCGGCATCGGCCGGCGAGCCCGAATTGACTTCACCAAAGCGTGTGATCTGCACCGGCGCCAAACCGATCTCCGGCGGGTTGTCCGGCCCATCCGACTTGGGCGTCAGTTGCGTGCGGATCTCCTGCCCATCGCGCTCGACGGTGAGGCTCAGTGGATGGTCCACCGACACCGCGGTCTTGAGAAATACCGTCTGCCAATCCGGATTCTTCGCCCCGTCAATCGCAGTAATGCGATCCAGGGGCTTGAGCCCGGCCTGCGCCGCGGGCGAATCCGGCTGCACCTGCGCAATCACGGCCGGCTGCTCCAGCACCGGGTTGTGCGGAAACTCCCGCATGTACACCGGAATCAACAGCCCAATCGCCAGCAGCGCGTTCATTGCCGGTCCGGCGAGCGCAATGATGAAGCGCTGCCAGCGCGGTTTCGACAAAAACTCGCCCGGCAGCCCGCTGGGCTGGTCCATCGGGTTCTCGCCCGCCATCTTCACGTAGCCGCCAAGCGGCAGCAGGCTCAGCCGGTAGTCGGTGCCGTTCCACACCACCCCCAGCAGGCGCTTCCCGAACCCGAGCGAGAACGTCTCAACCCGCACCCCAAACGCTTTGGCGGCAAGAAAATGCCCCAGTTCGTGCACGAAGACAATCACCCCGAGCACGACCGCCACCGCGATGGTGTTGACCAAAATGTGATTCATAACGACTGCCGCACCGCCCGATCCAACTCCAACAACTCGGCCAAACTCCCCATCCTCGGGGCGCCCCAGCGCTCCAATGCGCCCGCCACCAGCGCGGGTATATCGCCAAACCCGATTTCCCCGGCGAGAAACCGGCCCACCGCCACCTCGTCGGCGGCGTTGAGCACCGCCGGCGCGCCCCCACCGGCCTGCCAAGCCTCTCCCGCCAGCCGCAAACAGGGAAACCGTTCCAAGTCGGGCCGCTCGAATTCCAGCTTCCCAACCTCCTGCAATTTTAGCCGCATTCGGTCGCTTGGGGCGGGAACCCGGTCGGGATGGGTCAAGGCATACTGAATGGCCGTGCGCATATCCGGCGTGCCCAATTGCGCCACGACCGACCCGTCCACAAATTCAACCATCGAATGGACGACAGATTGCGGGTGGATGACAACCTCCACCCGCTCCACCCCCAACCCGAAAAAGTGGCAGGCCTCGATCACCTCGAAGCCCTTGTTCATCAGTGTCGCCGAGTCCACCGTAATCCGCGGGCCCATCTTCCACGTGGGATGCCGCAAGGCCGCCTCCGGCGTCACCCGCGCCAGCTCGGCCGCCGTACAACGCAGAAACGGACCACCGGATGCGGTCACCACCAGCCGTTCTACCTCGCGCGCCTGCCCCGCCCGCAGGCATTGATGGATGGCGCTGTGCTCGCTATCCACCGGCAGCAGCGCCGCCCCGCTCGTCTTCGCGGCCGTGAGCAACCATTCCCCCGCGACCACGAGCGCCTCCTTGTTGGCCAAGGCGCAATCGCAGCCGGCCGCCAAGGCGGCGGCAATGGCCGGAATGGCGGCCACCCCGACGGTCGCCGCCAACAGCAGGCGCGCTCCGCTCCCCGTCGCCACCGCCAGCAGACCCTCGGGGCCGCACACAATCTCGGGCCGGTGCTGCCGCCCCAGCCGCTGCCGCAGCGCCGCCGCTGCCTCCGGCGTCCGCACCGCCGCCACGCGCGGATGCACGGCGGCAATCTGCTCGGCCAGCAGCTCGATATTGTCCCCCGCCGCGAGCCCCACCACTTCGAAACGCCCCGGCAGCGCCGCCACCACCTCGAGCGCGTTGCGCCCGATCGAGCCGGTCGAACCCAAGATGGCCAGTGGACGCGGTGTCATTACGGCCTGAGGTACACCACGTAAAACCACAGCACCGGGGCGGCGAACAACAGCGCGTCAATGCGGTCGAGCACCCCGCCATGGCCGGGCAATAGCGTGCCCGAGTCCTTAACCCCGGCACCACGCTTCAATGCCGATTCCGCCAAATCCCCCACTTGCGCCGCAATATTGATCGCAATCGCCACCGGAATCAGGATATACGCGTGCTGCCACGCGCCCACCCCCGCACCCACCGCCGCTGCGGCAATCATCGAAGCCACCGCCCCCTCCCAGCTCTTGCCCGGGCTCACCCGCGGGGCCAGACGATGCCGCCCCCACGCCCGCCCGGCATAAAGCGCCGCGGTGTCGCCGACCCAGACCACCACCAACAGGAACACCAGCCACATCGCCCCGCCCGCCACCAGGCGCGTGGCCGCGAAGGCG
>DATNAC010000037.1:0-3808 GCA_035573035.1 Terriglobales bacterium | reverse complement strand
TACCGAAAACCACCAAAAAGCGGACTTTCTACTTCGGCAATCCTTGGACTTCTTTGCCCGCTGTTGACAGCGCGCGCGGCGCCGGCCGCGCTGCCCGCCTGGCGCCGCAGCCAGGCCTTGCGTGAGTTGGAGGATGCGGTCCGCGAAAACCAGGACGAGCTTGCCCAGCTGATGTCGGCGGAGGCCGCCAAACCCATTCGCGACGCCCGGGGTTCACCGCCGCCCTGGGCGTCCCCACGCTCGACGGTTTGGCCATGGTCGGCGCCGGCGCGCATGCCGCGCACGAGCTCATCGAGGTCGGCCAGTTCGCGCCCCGCACCGCGCTGCTGGCGGAATTGATGGGCGCTTTGGGTTGAGTGGGCGGAGTACACTCATCCCATGCGCGTGCTGGGGATTGACTGCGGCAGTGAGGCCACCGGCTACGGCGTCGTGGACAGCGACGGCCGCCGCCACCGCGCGCTGGAGGCGGGCACCATTCGTTTGACGCCTCCGACGCCCTCGCCGTGGCCATCTGCCACCTGCACACCCTGGGACCGGCCGCCTGCGCGGCGATTGAGTCTCGTTGTATAGCATCCGCTCAAGCCGGGATGGCATCGGGCCCGGCATCAAGTCGGGCCTGACAAATTCTGCATCAGTCGAAACGCCATTACGCGAGACTCAAGAACGTTGCTTCCGTGAATTGAGTTGGTTGTTTGGTGGCCGGCCTGCGATTACCTTCAGGGGGCGACACGGACCGAAGTGGTGAGTGGCCGGTGCAGTGTGAGTCGTCCCGATTCGAAGAAAATTCGCCCGGTCAGTCGGTCGCTCGCGATCCTGAGATAGACGACAATCACGCCTCTCCGGAGCCCGCCGTGCGTTTGGCGGCCACTTTGATTAGAAGTTTCTAAGAATCAAAATGTCCCGCCCGCATTATTTTTCTTGACAGCGCTGTCTTTGTCGTGAGATTGTGGCGCGTGTTAGCCGAGTTATGGGGGTAACGCGTGTCTGAGAGAGCGGCTTTTCTGCATGATCGATGCTCCCGGCGGGGGCGCGGACGGATGGCGAGACTACTGGCCGGGGCTGCCACGCTGGCGTTGGCGGCCGCGGCTGCGGGCCAGACGGCGCCGGGGACGGCTGCGTTGGCGGCAGCGGGCGCGCTGGGCGCGGGGCCCGATGCCGGGTTTACGGCCGCGGGCACGGTCGAGGTGGCGTTGGCCCAGGGCGCGCTGATGGCGCGATTGAGCTACAGCGTTTGGGGATCGAGTCACTGCCGGATGGTGCTGGTGTTCCCGGGCGGCGGACGTTACGAGGCGGTGGTCAACGGCACCCACGCCTGGGCGGGCGGACGGGCCGGGTTGGGGCTCCCGCCGGCGGGAGGCTTGGCGGCGGGTTGTGGGCTGCTGCCGCAGGGGCTGCCACTGGCCGAGCTGGCGAGCGGTGGGGCGGGATTCGATCCGGCGGCCCCGCCAGCGCTGACGGCCGGCGGCACGCGCCTGCGGGTACGGCTGCGGCGGTTGAACCCGGCGCTGGCGCCACCGGCGGCGGCGCGGTTGGGAATGATTTCGAGGCTCGACCTCGATCTTGATGCCAGCAGCGGTCTGCCGGTGCGGGCGGCCCCGGTGCTTGCGGCGCGATTAGGACCGGCGGCGGTGGGAACGCCGGCGTCCGGCCGGGGGCAGACCGAGATTGACTACGCCGACTACACCGGCGACGCCGCGCGCTATCCACGCACAGTAACGCTGCGCGTCAACGGGACGGTTCGGCTCACCGCCCACTTCGAGAGCATGGAGGCGCACGCGGGCTACAGCGTGGCGGACTTCACGCTCCCCGGCCGGCCGGCGTCCGCACGCCCAGGACCGCAGCACTTCGGCCCGGCTATGGGTTCAAGGCCAGGCCACACCGGAGGCCAGCGATGAGAGCAATGCGTAGGTTCCTGTGGAGGCAGCTTGCACACGCTCTGAGCCGAATGGGCATCCCCTGCCGGCAATCGAAGCCCGGCATCCGAGCGACCAACGCCGGGGCCCCCAAGCTGCTCTTCGCGGCTTGGGGTGGCAGCGGAAGCGACCCAAGCAAGAAGTGGTCGCGCCACCCGCTCGTCGTGGCGCTTCTGCTGGCGCTGGCACTGCCGGCCGCCGCCCAGACCGGGCTGCCGGCGTTCGGCAGCTTTCGGAATCTGGGGTTCGACACCATCAACCGCGGCGACCTGAACGTGCACGCCACGATTCCGGTGCTGACGCGGCCGGGACGGCTGCAGCCCTTTACCTACTTTCTTACCTACGACAGCCTGCGGCCCGGCGGATGGCTGGACGGCGCGCCCACGGGCACGCTCACCGAGAACAGCTGGACCGACTACGGCGCCTGCGGCTACCAGGCCTGGATCCAGGATGGGCGGTACGGGTACTGGGGCGGTGACGACGGCTCGGGGGACATCACCACCTACAGCTATATCTACGTCGACCAGAATGGCACCGAACACGATGGAGGTAGTTTCTCGACCGTGAGCCAGAACGATTTCGGCGACGGCGGCAACGATAGCGACTGTCCGGCGAGCGAGGATGGGTTCAGCGGCTACAACTTCGGCGACAGCTCAGGTCTCACGATGAGCGTGGACGCGTGGGGGGACGCCACGATTTACTTCCCCGACGGCGGCACGACCGATGGCGCGACCTACTTCGAGGACCGGGCGGGGAACCGCGTCACCATGAGCGCGAGCGCGGGGACGATCTCCTGGTACGACAACCTCAGCGCCAGCACGCCGGCGCTGACCATCACCGGCGATGGCACGCCGTCGTCGCCACGGCTGTACACCTATGCGGGGGCGGGCGGCTCCGCGGTGGTCACGGTCAAGTACGCGAACTATACCAGCCTTTCCGGCACCTGCCCCTATGTCAGCGGTTCGGAATATTTGCCCAGCGAGATCGATCTGCCCGACGGCAGCAAGTACACCTTCGGCTACGACAGCACCGCGCGCATGGACTCGGCCACCCTCCCGACCGGAGGCACCATCAGCTATGCCCGCACCGGCTGCGGCGGCACCGGCTACGCCCTGCTGACGCGCACCGAGAGCCTCGACCCTTCGGTAGACTGGGCCTGGACGACCACGATTCCCAGCGGCGGCACCTACTGGGATACCGAGACCGATCCCAGCGCCGATCACAACCAAACCCGGGTCGAGTATTCCGGGACGTACCCCGTCGAGACCGACGTCTATAGCGGCGCCAGCACGGAACTGCAATCCAATTTTGCGGAGTATTCCATCGACGCTGGCAACGTGGCGGAGATGGACGCCTACACTGAGCAGTTCGGCACTGGCGGGGATGCTAACCAGACGTCGGAGACGGACACCTTCTACGATAGCGCCGCCAAGACCACCAAGGTGGTGTATTACGACTGGTCCGGGAACCTGCTGAAGACTGTCAAGACGACCTACGCCGCGCTGGGCAGCGGCGGCGCCGCCGAGGTGCCGACGAAGGTCGAGGTGGACGACGCAGCGGGGGACGAGGCGGCGCTGACCGAGATTGAGTACGACCATGTCGCGCCGGACGCTCTCTCCGGCATCGTCCAGAACAGCGACGGCGGCGGGGCGTGCGCGGCAGGGACGATTTGCCGGGGCAACCCGACCAAGATCAGCTATTACCTGGATGACGGGAGCACCGCCCTGACCGAGAGCACCGAGTATTATATTGGCGGCCGGCCCAAGACGGTGACCGCCCCGAATGGCGGCACCACTACTTATACTTATGACGCTTCGGGTGGCTGTAACGCCTCCTTCGCGACCGCAGTCACCGCGCCGGTATCGGATCTGGATACCTCGGCCACGTGGGATTGT
>DATNAC010000036.1:0-13855 GCA_035573035.1 Terriglobales bacterium | reverse complement strand
GTTACGCGAGCCGCCGCGATGTCATCGGACAAAGCGTTGTCCTCAACGGCAACCCCTACACCATCACTGGCGTCCTCCCACAGGCTTTCAGCTTCGCCCTCGCCGGCGGCGCCGAGTACTGGGCGACCTATCACGCCGAGGACGGATGCGACA
Source organism: Terriglobales bacterium (assembly GCA_035573035.1). Lineage (GTDB taxonomy): Bacteria > Acidobacteriota > Terriglobia > Terriglobales > SCQP01 > SCQP01. Next base: position 13,702 of record DATNAC010000036.1, on the reverse strand, counting down.
CCCACCGCAGTTGTCACGGCGCCTGGGGCGTGGGCCGCTTGCGCGATGGCGTCTCCGACGCCGCCGCCCTCGCCAACCTCCAAGCCATCGCCCAGCGCTTGGAGCGGCAATACCCCGACAGCAACCGGAATCAGGGCGCGAGCCTGGCGCCGCTCGATACGATCGTCGCCGGGCAGTTGCGCCCCATTCTGCTGGCCATGGGATCCGCCGCCGGCCTGCTGCTGCTGATCGCCGCCATCAACGCCGCTGGGTTGATTGTCCTGCGCTCCGACCGGCGCCGCCGCGAGGTGGCCATCCGCGCCGCCCTTGGCGCCTCGACCGCGCGCCTGCTGCGGCAGTTCGCCGCCGAGGCGCTGATTCTGGCCCTGGTGGGCGGCGGCCTGGGCATTACCCTGGCCTACGCCGGAATCCAGCTGCTCAAACGGCTGGTCTCCGCCACGCTTCTGCTCAATATGCCGTTCCTCGGGGATCTAGGCCTCGACCGCGGACTGATCGCCGCCGCGGGCATCATCGTTCTCCTGGCGGCTCTGGCCTTCACTCTAGTTCCGGCCTTGCAAAACCACGGCGCCGATCCCGGCACCGGTCTCGGCGCCGGCCGCGGCGCCAGTGGCATGGCGTGGCGCAAACTGGGAGCCAAACTCGTCGTCGCCGAGCTGGCCACCGCCATCGTCCTGCTCGCCGGCGCCGGGCTCGCGGGCAAGAGCCTCTACCGGCTGCTGCACGTGAACCTCGGCATCACTCCCGAGCATCTTCTCACCGCCGTGGTCAACGAGCCCGACGCCACCTACGACACGAAGGTCAAGCAGATCGCCGCCGCCGAACGCATCGCGGACCAGGTCCGCGCCTTGCCCGGCGTGCAATCGGTGGGCATCGAGACCAACGGCCTGCCCCTCGACGGCAACGGCAACACCACCTGGTTCCACATCGCCGAACGCCCGTGGCACGGCGAGCATGACGACGTGCCCTTCCGCCCCGTCAGCGAGGACTATCTCGCCACCCTCGGTGCGCGCATGCTCGGCGGCCGCGGCTTCACCCCATCCGACGACGACTCCCACCCCGCGGTTGCCATCGTCAACCGCGCCTTCGCCGCCACCTACTTTCCGGGCGAGGAAGCCATCGGCAAGGTGCTGCTCACCAACACCACACCGCCCCGCGCCATCCAAGTCGTCGGCGTGGTGGACAACCTTCGCGAAGGTCCTCTCGACCAGGACATCCCGCCCGTCATGTACCGCCCCTTTCGCCAGGACCCGGACAGCGACATCGGGCTCGCCGTCCGCAGCGCCGGCGGTGATGGGGATGTCGCCTCGCTGCTGCCCGCCATCGCCGCCGCCATCCGGCGCGTGGACCCCGGTATCGTGGTCCGCGACGGCGGCGCCATGACGGTACGCATCGCCGACTCGCAAGCCGCCTACCTGCACCGCTCGCTCTCCTGGCTGCTGGCCGCCTTCGCGCTTCTGGCCTTGCTGCTGAGCGTGGTTGGGCTTTACGGCGTGGTCGCCTACTCGGTCAGCCAGCGCCGCCGCGAACTCGGCATCCGCATGGCCCTCGGCGCCCGCACCGCGACGATCTACGGCCTGATCCTGGGCGAAGCCGGCGCGCTCGTCACCGTCGGCGCCCTCGCCGGCATCGCCTGCGCCGTCGCCGCCGCCCGGGCCATGAGCAACCTCTGGTTCGGCGTCGAAGCCTGGGACTGGACCACGCTGGTTGCGGTAGCCCTGCTCCTGGCCGCCGCCGCCCTCACCGCCTGCCTCCGCCCCGCCCACGCCGCCGCCCACGTCAACCCGGTGGATTGCATGCGCGCCGAGTAGGCTGCTAGTGTAGTGCGTCACACAAAATGACGTTTAATTTCGGGCGAAAGCGTGCGACTTTTCTTGGGGAAAAGTCGCATACGGGGCATTGGCATAATGCCCGCTATTTGTGACGCACTACACTAGCGCAAGCGGGCGAAGTACGATTGCACTGTCTCGAACGCGGCTTCCATGTCCGGCGCGATTTGACATTCAACCGCCATCTGGATGAAACGGATTCGCCAGTCCTGAGGCGGCGGCTCTAGAGCGTCAGGAACCGTGTGAGTGCCGCGCTGTCCAAACGTGAGCCGCAGAGCCTCTTGCGCGCGCGACTTGTCGAGATCCCCGGAGCTGACAAGCAGCACCAAGGGCGGGAGGCCTTCATCGCGCCACCGCGGGCAGACCAACCGCCAGAACTCGCCGCGCCTGCTCAGACATGTCCGCTATCCGAAGCTGGCGGTTCCGGCCGCCGCCTGGATATCACCCGGCGGAATGTCGGCGCGGTGAAGGACCAGAATCCTCGGCACCTCGCTGTTGCGCCGGAAACGTCGCGGTACGGTCATGTGAAGGCGAGCCGGGTTCAGATCCGACAGCCCGTGCAGCCTCAGCGCGGTCTGGTGGCTGTAAACGCCTTCGACGTTCTGATTTCGATTGCAAGACCACAGCGACCACAGCGCCAAGTCGGGCCGCTCCGTCGCGGGGAACAGGGCGAGCCGATAGATCCCCCGGCGCTCGCGCACCCAGTTGCCCGCTTGAACGTGATAGGGATGCGTTTGTGCCGCGAAGCCGGACTGCGCCGCCTGCTTGGCTGTGAAAAATCCCTGTTGCAGCTCGGCAATAGCGAAAAGCCGCTGCGCCGCGGCCCTGCGATATCCCGCCTTTTCCATTGCACAATACTACAACTTTATTGTAGTAGAACGCACAACAAGCTCCTCCACGATTCGCTATCGATCCTACCCCGCTCCGTCGAGGCATACCTTACCGGAACGCAGAACTTGCCGGCGTTGCGTGGTGACCAGGGAGTAGAACGGCAAGTCCGCCAGGCTCGTGATCACCGGCGGCGGTTCGAATTCTGCCACAGATGTGATTCGCCGGCCGGATGTGGGCGAATATGCGCGCCGGGACAGCCGCGTGGCGTGGCCGCCGCGGATGGCGTATGTCTCATCGATACCCACGTCCCGGGAGGAGATGGTAATGGAGCGATGCAGCGACGCCAGCCTGCCTCTGACGACGCTATAGACATCGTTCACCGTCCAATCTCCCGCCCGGCTGGACTGCACATAAGTGATCCTGCCAATTCCATCCGAGCCGTACTTGGCTGCGCCTCGATCTGTCGCGTCCAAATCCTGGACGTCGCCCAGGAACCTGACGCGGAAGGAGTAGCCGCACCACGCACCCGATTCCGGCACTTCCAACGCATATACCTCGCCAGTCTCATCGGCCGCGCTCGTCTTCTCGATCCGCGAACGAGCCGGGACGCAGTATTGAGCCGCGTTCCCCGTCTCCACACCCTGAGCGGCGAGGAGAATCGCCGACAACGGCGGAATGCGGCTCTCCGAATACAGCGGCAGCGAAGGGATGAAATCCGGCGCGCGATTCGTCGACTTTCCCGTATCCAGGTCCAACAGTTGCGTCTTCGTCATGGCGAGTTCACCGTCTCGCGCCGCAAAGGACTGGACGATCGCGGACTCCCCGGGCGCCGCGTTGATGCGGCGCCGAAGGGCGACGACCTGCTGGCTACCGTCGAGGGTGTACTGATCGTAGGAGACCCAGTCGCCCGATTCATCGCTTTGCGAAAGAGCGATTTCGGTGGACCCTCCGGAGCCCGCCGAAAGCGTGGCGGTATCGTAGGGCCGCAACTTGTTCGCCGCGGCTTCCCACGCTTCCCCCGCACCGAAGGCACACCACTGGTCCTGCTTGTTGATGGTCGCTTCGAGCAGGTACACTTTGCGTGTCGAGGTTTGTGGTGGAGACACGGCCGGTACGCTCGCCGCGCCAACCAGCATACAGAGCGCGACGGCCACGATCCATCCCCGGCGCCGCCGGCTCAATAGCGCTCTCACGGCCACGCAGTGAACATAGCATTACGCGGGGATCGCGACGTTTGCACTGCGGGCAAAGTCGGCGCGAAGGGCTGCGAAATTCCGCAGGGCGGCCCGCCCCCGGTAAGCAATGCAGGCGCGGCCCCCGCGAGCGCAGCCCCGGCATGGGGCTCCGGGGTCCCCATGCCGGTGCGAGCATAAGCCGAAGGCGCCCGGAAACGCCGGGCGCGTGGCCTTCCGCGCTGGGGCCCGCGCCCATCATTGTTTCGCGCGAACCCCGGAGCGGTTATCCTTCCCCCACCCGCCGGGTCGAGATCGTGATCTCCCCCAGCAGCCGCTCCACGTCGCGGCGGCGCACCTGGGCGCACTCCTTGGTCAGCGCGTTGGCGGCGCCGCAGGCGGCGGCCAGACGGAGCATGTCTTCCACCGATTCGCCGCGCGCCAGACCGCGCGCGAAACCCGCCACGGCGGCGTCGCCCGAGCCCACCGAGTTGACCGCGGTCAGCATGGGCGGAATGGCGCGCCAGAGTTTACCCTCGGCCAGCGTACACAGGCCCGCCGCGCCGTCGGAGATCACCGGGAGCGTCACGCCTTGGGCGGCAAAGCCACAAAGCGCGCGCTCCCAGGCGGCGGGGGCTTCGAGCATGTAGCCGAGGACCGCTTCCGCCTCGCGCCGGTTGGGCTTGATCATGCTGGGCCGCGGACCCCCGCGGGCATCCAGCACGGCGCGCAGCCATGCGCGGCTGGTGTCCACGATCACCGGGCAGCGGCCGGCGCAGTCCTCGAGCAGCCTGACGTAGACGTCCGCCGGGCAGCCGGGCGGCACGCTGCCGCTGAGCACCATCACCGCGGCGCGATGGGAAGCGCGCCGCACCTTCTCGCGCAGCGCTTGCAATTCGCCGGGCGCCACCGCGCCGCCGGGCTCAACCACCTCGGTCTCTTTGCCGTCGTCCTCGACGATGACGAACGCGGTGCGGGTGAGCCCCGCGATCTCGACCGGGTCAATGCGCACGCCCTCGCGCGCCACCTGCTCGATCAGGTACGCGCCGGTGAAGCCGCCGAAGAAGCCGATCAGCTCGACCTCCTCGCCCAGCTCGCGCAGCACCCCGGCCACGTTGATGGCCTTGCCGCCGGCGGAGGTGATGACCTCCTCCGCCTGCACCGGCTCGCCGCGGCGCAGGCGCGGCAGGCGCACGTACTTGTCCACGGCGGGGTTCAGCGAAACGGCGCAGATCATGCTCACTGTCTATAATAAATGCTGGAACTCCGCATGCCTCCCCCACCGCCTCCGTCCGCCCCCACCCAAAAACTCCCCGGCGTCAAACATATCGTGGCGGTCGGCAGCGGCAAAGGCGGCGTGGGCAAGACCACGGTCGCGGTGAATCTGGCGATCGCGCTCGCCGAGATGGGACAACTGGTCGGGCTGCTCGATGCCGACGTGTACGGGCCCAATGTTCCTTTGATGCTGGGCAAGACGGAGGCGCCACAGATCTCGGGCGACGACCCGCGCCAGCCCCATATCCAGCCGCTGAGCAACTACGGGGTGCGCTTCATGTCCATGGGGTTGCTCAACCCCGGCGACCAGCCGGTGGTGTGGCGGGGCCCCATGCTGCACAGCGCGATGCAGCAGTTCCTGCGCCAGGTGGAGTGGGGCGAGCTCGACTGCCTGCTGATTGACCTGCCCCCGGGCACGGGCGACGTGGCCCTCAGCCTGGCGCAGAGCGTGCCGCTGGACGGCGCGGTGGTGGTCACCACCCCCTCCGACGTTTCGCTTCAGGACGGCCGCAAGGCCATCCGCATGTTCCAGCAGTTGCACATCCGCCTGCTGGGCGTGGTCGAGAACATGAGCACCTTCTCCTGCCCGCACTGCCACCAAGCGGTGGACATCTTCAGCCACGGCGGCGGCGAGGCCACGGCGGAGAAGTTCGGCGTGCCCTTTCTGGGCGCGCTGCCGCTGCTGCCCGAAGTGCGCCAGGGCGGCGACCAGGGCAAACCCGTCGCCCTCGCCGGACCGAACTCCGAGCTGGCCCGGCCGTTCTACGACCTCGCCCGCCGCTGCCTGGAAGGCCTCGCCGGCGACGGCGCCGCCGCCGGCGTGCTGCATGTCCGCCCCTAACCCATCATGGAAGAACGCGACTTTTTCAACGAGTCCACCGAAACCAAGAAGGCGCGGCTGACCTGTACCTACTGCCGCACCGAGGCGGAGTACGCCGTCAGTTGGGTGGTGCGCCGCAAGAAGCCGGCGCTGCCGCCCCGCGCCGACTCGGTGGACCGCGCCCGCTTTGCCAAAGCCAGCTCCTACATGGTGCGGCGCGACGACAAGATCATGTGCAGCAACCCGCGCTGCCGCAAGACCTTTGAAATCGCCGGCTTGCAGTCTGTGGTGTCGCTCTGAACCCGCTATAATCGGACGTGGCGATGGAGTTCGCCGGCCTTCGAGCCCGCTCGAAGTGCAAAGCGCCCGGCTTCGCATCGGGCTGATAACTCCTACCCTGGGAGTCAGCTCGTATGCTCATCCTCGCCGTCGCGTTCGCCGGCGCCATTGGCGCCCTCGCCCGCTGGGGTATTTCCACATGGATGCTGGATTGGCTGGGACCGCGCTGGCCTTGGGGCACGCTTGCGGTCAACTGCGCCGGCTGCTTCCTGCTTGGCCTGCTCATGGAAGAGGGCAGCCACCTGCACTGGCTCAGTCCCAACCTGCGGCTGACCCTGGCGGTGGGCTTCATCGGAACGCTGACCACGTTCTCGACCTGGGAGCTCGACACCTGGAAGCTCGCCCGGCGCGGCGACATGGCCTGGGCGGCGGGCAACATGGCGCTCAATGTGGGCCTGGGCTTCCTGCTGCTCTGGATCGGCGCCGCGGTCGCCAACCGGCTGTGGCCGGCGTAGCCGGCAGCCCGATTTATCAGGCAACCGCGCATGCACCAAGCCGATGCGGTTCCGATACCGCCCATCAACGGGCGTGCGTGTCGAGCAGGCGCTCTCAGGAGGATTTTCCCTCGAGAACTCAGCCACGCCTGGCGGCAGCTCTTCCGTCCTGGCTTTCGCGCTACCCTGACAGGGATGCGCTGCTGGATCCCCTGCCTCTGTCTACTCTTTGCGTCCGCCCTGGCGGCCCAGTCCCGCCCTCTGACCGGCCTCGTGGTCACCGGCGACGGACGTCCGGTGGCGGGGGCGCAGGTAGCGAGCGGCGCGGCGCACGCCACCACCGACGCCGAGGGGCGTTTTCGGCTGGAGACGCCGGGAAGCGCAGTCACCGTCTCCGCGCCGGGCTATGAAACGGCGTCCGCGCCGGTCACCGGGGCCGCGGTGCGGATCCCGCTGCAACCGGCGCCGCTGGCGGAGGCGGTCACGGTAACCGCCACCGCGCGCAACCAAACTACGGCGGCGGTGCCGCTCGCCACCGCGGTGATGGGCCGGGCCCGGCTCCAGACCTCGACCCCGGTTAGCGCCGACTCGATTTTGCGCGAGTTCAGCGACCTGGGCACGTTCCGCGTCAACAGCTCGCTCACCGCCAACCCCACCACCCAGGGCGTGGCCCTGCTGGGTACGGGGTCGAGCGGCGCCAGCCGCGCCCTGGTGCTGCTCGACGGTATCCCGCTCAACGACTTCTACGGCGGATGGGTGAGCTGGCTGCGGGTGCCCGACGAGGACTTGGACAGCGTGAGCGTGGTCTCGGGCGGCGCTTCGCCGCTCTACGGCAACGCCGCGCTCTCGGGCGTCATCGGCCTTCAGACCCGGGCGCCGGCCGAGGAACATCTCGACCTGCGCGCCGGAGGCGGCGGGCTCGGCACCGCATTTACGGATGCTGCCGGGGTGGTCACCGACGGCCCCTGGGCCCTGGACCTGCGCGGCCGCGCCATCCACGTGGGCGGCTATGTGCCGGTGGCCGATCCCGGCCTGGTGGACGACCGCGCCGGCGTCACCGCCCAGGACTGGGCTCCGGAACTGCGCTGGCTCGCGTCGCCCAACGCCGTGTTCACGCTCTCCTCCGAGTACTTTGCCGAGAACCGGCAAAACGGCACCGTGCTCCAGGTCAACTCCACCCGGCTGCGGCAAATCGCCCTGCATGGGGTGGTGGATCGCCACGGCGTCTGGGACGGCAGTGTGTTCGCGCAATCGGAGGACTTCAGCGCCAACTTCTCATCGCTGGCCGCCGGCCGCAACTCCGAGCGCCTGACCTTGATGCAACAGGTGCCGGCCCGCACCTGGGGCGGCGGGCTGGACTGGACCCTCTCCGGTCCGCGCGCCAGCCTGACCGCGGGCGGTTCGTATACCCACATCGAAGCGGTGGACAACGAGACCGCTCCCCCGGTCCTAACGGAGGCTGCGCGCGAGGAGAACGGCCGCCAGCGCCTGGCGGGCGGGTTCGTCGAAACCACTTGGTCGCCCCGCACCGACTGGAGCTGGACCGGCACGCTGCGCCAGGACCGCTGGAGCAATTTTGACGCCTTCCAGAACACCCCCGGCGGCCTGACGCCCTACCCCAACCGCGTCAGCGCGGCGTGGAGCCCGAGCTTGGGCACGGTTTGGGCGGCACGCCCCTGGCTGTCACTGCGCCTCTCCGGCTACGAGTCCTTCCGCGCGCCCACGCTCAACGAACTGTACCGTCCTTTCCGCGCCGGCAACGTGCTCACCAACGCCAACCCGCTGCTCGATGCCGAACGGTACCGCGGCGCCCAAGCCGGGGCCGAGATCACGCCACGCTCCGGGCTGCGTCTGCGCGCCACCTACTTCGACGGCTACGTGAACAACCTTGTGACTAGCGTCACGCTCAGCACCACCCCGGCGCTGATCACGCGCCAGCGCCAGAACCTGGGCCGCGCGCGTCCGCGCGGCGCCACCCTGGACGGCCAGTGGGCCGCGCGCCCTTGGCTGACGCTGTGGAGCGGCTACACCCACCTCGACGCGGCCGTGCTCACGGCGCCCACCCCGGCGTTGGTCGGGCTGGCGCTCGCCCATGTTCCGCGCAATAATTTTTCCGGACGGGCGCTGGTCAACGCGCGCGGCTGGACCCTCTCGGCGGTCGAGCGCTTCGGCGGGACCAACTTCGACGACGACCAGAACACGCTGCCGCTGCCGGCCTTCTGGAATACCGATGTCTACGTGAGCCGCAGCTGGCGCTGGGCCAGCCCCTTTGTCGGGGTCGAGAACCTGTGGGACCGCCGTTATGCGGTCGAGCTCACCCCCGACGCCGACCTCAACAGCCCGCGCGCGGTCACCGCCGGCGTGCGCCTGAATTGGGACCGGCGATAGTACTGCGCCTGCGCCCCTTGTGGCACGGCCACTTTTTGCCTGGGTCGCTCCCGTTGGTCGCTCGGAGGCCGGGCTTCGATTGCCGGCAGGGGATGCCCGCTCTGTTCTGGGCATCTGCGAGCTGCCGCCATTAGCTTAGTGCCGGATGTCGCTGATCTCGATCTCGGTGTGGCCGGACTCGGGCCGGGCCTTGATCGTGAGGGTGTCGCGCAGGCTGACCAGCACCAGCGTCACTTGCTTGCCCTGGGCGCTGACCTCGGCATCGGGGTAGCGCACGTGGTAGAAGCCGATCACCTGGCGGGGCGGGGCGTTGGTGCGGAAGCTGAGCGAGACCATGGTATTCGCCCCAATCTCGGCCTGCGCCCCCTTCTCCCCCACCGCTCCCGGAAAGGGCTCGACTCCCAGCGTCTTCGCCAGCTTGGCGGGATCGTTGTTGGTGGTCACCACGCCAAAGGGCGATTCCACCCGCCCGCCATTCTTGGTCGAGGTCACGATGGTGGTATGGCGGATGAAGTAGACCATCCCCACCCCGAACAGGATCGCGGCCGCCGCCACGATCCCCAAAAATATCAGCACCACCCGCCGCCCGCGATGGCGGCGCGGCGGCGGCGGCTCGGGGGCGAGCGGGATCTCGGCGTGCTCGCCCGGCGCCAGGCGCAGTCCGCAGGCGGAGCAGAACTGCGCCCCGTCGGCCACCTCGGCACCACACTGGCTGCATACATGCATGGATAGGCTTGGCGCCGCGGTTCATCCCGAATGGCGGATGTGCATCACGTCTCCGTCTTGCACGATATATTCTTTGCCCTCCAGCCGCAACTTCCCCTTGTCGCGCGCCGCCGACTCGGAGCCCAGCGCCAGCAGATCCTGCCAGCCGATGACCTCGGCGCGGATGAAGTGCTTGGAGAGGTCGGTGTGAATCGCCCCGGCGCCGTCCACCGCGCGCGTATGGGCGGGGATGGTCCAGGCACGGCACTCGTCCTCGCCCGCGGTGAAGAACGAAATCAACCCCAGCAAGCGGTAGATTGCCCGCGCCAGCCGGGCCACGCCCGACTCCCGCAGTCCGTAGCCGGCCAAGAATTCGGCCGCCTCGTCGGCGGGCAGCCCGGCAATCTCGGCCTCGACCTTGGCGCAGATGGCGGCCGCCCCGGTGTTGGGGGCCGCGAGCGCCGTCTCGAGGCCGTGCCGCGCCACCGCCTGGTCCAACTGCGGCGCCTCCGCCTCGCTCACGTTGACGACGTAGAGGATCGGCTTTTGGCTCAGGAATTGAAAGCCGCGGGTGCGCTTCTCCTCTTCCTTGTCCATGCTCAGCGAGCGCAGCGGGCGCTCGGTCTCCAAATGCGCCTTCATCCGCTCCAGGACGGCGGCCTCTTCCACCAACCCGGGAGTGCGCTGCTTTTTCATGTCCTTGGCCACGCGCTCCATGCGCTTCTCGACCTGGCCCAGGTCACTCACGATCATGTCGAACTCGAGGTTGCGGACGTCGGCGGCGGGATCACCACCCTCCTCGAAGGCGCGCAACACCTCCACCAGGGCATCCACACCGCGCAGGCCGGCGATCCCGGTGCCGTCGCGGAGCGATTCGGGGGTCAGAGATCCGACCTCCATGAGCTCGATGGTGGCGTGGGTAAGCTTCTTGGGATGGAACAATTCGGCCAGTTTGTCCAGACGGGCGTCCGGAACCTCGGCCACCCCCAGCCGGTCCTCGCGCCGCGCCAGGTTCACCTCGGCGCGCGTCAACATGCTGAAAAGCGAGGTTTTGCCAACTTGCGGCAGGCCGATGATTCCAGTTTTCATAGCTGAATCGGGCCGGCGATCACGCTGTCTCCGCCTCTCCGGGGGGACGCCGCCAAGCCCGGTTCAGGATACCATGTGGGCACTGGGGGTCTTCGTGGCATTCCTACCCGCCCGCCGCTTCTTCTCTTTTCCCGAGGCTGATCGCAGCTCCGCAAACCTAGGGAATTTAGGGCAACCCAAACTGCCGGAACCCGCGTCAAAGGTGGTAGCCGATGCCACACAGGGGAGGCCTGCCATTCTGAACCATCAAGCCGCGGTTACCGAGACATGGACCGAGGCCGAAGCGATTGACCGTGCCAAGCAAGGCGGCGCGGAGGCCTTCGAGTTCCTGTACCACTTGCACAAGCGCCGGGTTTACTCGCTCTGTCTGCGCATGACCGGGAACACCGCCGAAGCGGAGGATTTGGCCCAGGAGGCATTCCTGCAGCTCTTCCGCAAGATCGGCACTTTCCGGGGAGAGAGCGCCTTCTCGACTTGGCTGCACCGCCTGTCGGTGAACGTCGTCCTCATGCACCTGCGGCGCAAGAGTTTGCCCGAAACGCCGCTGGAGGAGTTCACCGAGCCCACCCAGGAGGACGGCCCGCGCCGTGAAATCGGCGCCCGCGACCAGAACCTGGCCGGGTCCATTGACCGCGTCAACCTGGAGCGGGCCATCGAGCGGCTGCCGCCAGGGTATCGCACCATCTTCGTGCTGCACGACATGGAAGGGTACGAACACAATGAGATTGCCGGTATGATGGGTTGTTCGATCGGCAATTCGAAATCGCAACTCCACAAGGCCCGGATGAAGCTCCGCGATCTGTTACAGCTGCCGTTTCAACGCGGCACACCCGGCCTCGCCCGCGCCACCGCCTCCAGTGCCGCGGCCGAGGGAGGGAGGGATAGCTAACTCGTGACCAAGAAGCCCAGGATCGTGGGGAGGCATCACATGGAAACCCGCAGCATGACCCACACTATGGACGAACCCGTGACTGTTGCCGTGGCCGGCGCCATTGATTGCCAGCAATTCGACCTCGTTCTCGCGGAGGTGTTGAACCGCGCCCAACTGCCCCTGGGCGCGCAGCTTCACCTCGCCGAGTGCGCCGACTGCGCGGCCCTGCTCAACGACTTCGAGGCCATTGCCGGCCAAGTTCGCCAGATCGCCGTCTCCGAGGCCGACACCATTCCCGACCTCTGGCCCAACATCCGCGACACCCTCCGGCGCGAGGGCATCATTCACGCCAACGGCTCGGGCTGTCCTCCGGCCGCACCCAAACTTGTGCATAGCGCTACCGTGCCCCGCCGCTAACGCGATCAGCGGAGCGGAGGGGCCGGGCGCATCAAGAAAACGCTACACTGGCAGCATGCCCCTGCTGCCGCTACTGCCTTCACCCCTGGTGCTGGTGGGCTTCATGGGCTGCGGCAAATCCACGGTGGGGCGCCTTCTGGCCGGCCGGCTGGCGTGGCACTTCTGCGACCTCGACGACCGTATTGAAGCCGCCGCCGGCGCCACCATCGCCTCCATTTTCGCCTCCCGCGGCGAGCCCGCCTTCCGCGAGCTTGAGTTCCGCGCCCTGCAGTTGGCCCTGGCCGAGAGCCGGGAACGGCCCACGGTGTTGGCCCTCGGCGGCGGCACCTTCGCCCAGCCCCACAACCCCGGAATCATCCACAATGCGGGCGGGGCCACGTTGTTTCTCGAGGTCCCGGTAGAGGAGCTGCTGGCCCGCTGCGCCGGCATCGCCAACCGCCCGCTCTTCCGCGACGAAGCGTCGTTCCACGCCCTCTACCAGCACCGCCTCGCCTTCTACCGCCAGGCGCAATACACGGTCGCGGCCTCCGCCCCACCCGCCCAGGTCGCCGACCGCATCCTGGCGGCGCTAGGCCGGCCGGCTCTGCTGCAAACAAGCTGAACCACGAGAGTTGATATTTTGGAAGATCTGAGAGCCGGAATCTGGTCATCTCTCTGGCGAGCAATATGTGCTTCCAGAACCCAGACCCCCCGCCGCACTCGGGATTGTCGACAACGGTGGAGTACGGCCGTCGGAATAGACATTTAGATTTGGAATCCAATCGACGCCCTTCGTCGTCGGCCGGCCCGTCGCCAACTCCAACTTTTCTTCGCTGATCTTGGTGAGGACGCCACCCTTCGACCGGTACGCCTGAACAACGGCGACACGGCCCGGAAGCACATTAACGCGTCGCCGGAGCTCGACTACTTTCAGCGATTTGTCGAGCGCGTACCGATCATAGGATGCCCAATCGCCACTTTCGTCGGACTGGGGTCAGTTCTATCTCCATGATGCCGTCCGCACGATAAATTAATGTAGCGACCTCGTCCGGGCTGATCCGGGCTGTCGCTCTCGTCCAAAGCGCTTTGTCCTCGAAAGCACACCAACGATTTCCCTCCGGCGATTCGTACAGGTAAACCTTTCGGGTAACCGTCTGCGGGGCCGGCGAGTAACTCCACGCCGCGAGGCAACCCGATAGCGCACATGCACTCCTACAATCCATACTCAATTACCATACGCAGCCAGCATCGCAGTCGTAGCAGCCCGTGGTGCAACGCCTGAGGCCCGTGGCGGAGACGTGCGAGACCCGCGCCCAGAGCGGGTCTCGCGTACTGGACCGGAGGTCAAAATTCATTGCACCACGGGCTGCTAGTGTAGTGCCCCAGAAATAGTAACCAGTATAGACGGGAGAGCGTCATTACAATAGAGGCTCTTCGCTATGCGTGTTGCCGCGCCTGTTCAACTCGATCCAGCCCAAGAATGGGAGCTGCGGAGGCGGCTCCGCGGACGCTCATTGCCGGCGCGGCTGGTGGAGCGGGCGGCGATCGTCCTGCTC
>DATNAC010000035.1:0-6723 GCA_035573035.1 Terriglobales bacterium | reverse complement strand
CCCATGCCGGTGCTGCGCTCGCGGGGACCGCGCCTGCATTGCTTGCCGGGGGCGGGCCGCCCTGCGGAATTTCGCGGCCATTCGCGCCGACTTTGCCCGCAGTGCAAACGGCGCGACCCCCGCGAGTTGACTTCGGCGGCGACATTGGTCAATCTGAAAGGGTGACGATGCTTCCCGGCTCCATTACGGCGCTCTCCATCGGCTGTTGCCGGTGTTGTTGTGATCCGTCTTCTGGCGCCGGGGCGAGCTAGTACAGATTCCAGTTTTTGAACGGAAGCCCACCGCCAGTTGCACTCCTGGCGGTGGGCTTTTCCTTTTGGTCCGGATCGCACCAATGTCGTCGCTCTCAACCCAAACCGCGGATGCCGTGATTCCCTTCCCGGGCTCCTCGCTGCTCGACCGCATTGGCCGCACCCCGCTGCTGCGTTTGCAGCGCCTGGGCCGCGAATTTCCCCACGTCTCGATCTATGCCAAGGCGGAGTGGTTCAATCCGGGAGGCTCGGTCAAAGACCGCGCCGCGCTCGCCATCCTGCGCGAGGCCGAGCGCACCGGCCAACTCCGCGCCGGGCAGACCATCCTCGACGCCACCAGCGGCAACACCGGCATCGCCTACGCCATGATCGGCGCCGTGTTGGGCTACCCAGTGGCGCTCTGCCTGCCCGAGAGCGCCTCGGCCGAGCGGAAGCGCATCCTGCGCGCCTACGGCGCCCAGCTCATCTTTACCCCGGGCGATGAAGGCTCCGACGGCGCCATCCGCCGCGTGCGCGAGCTCTACGCCGCCGATCCGGAGCGCTACTTCTACGCGGACCAGTACAGCAACCCGATGAACTGGCGCGCCCACTATGACGGCACCGGACCCGAGATTTGGGAACAGACCCGCGGCGCCGTCACCCACTTCTGCGCCGGGCTCGGCACCACCGGCACCTTTACCGGGGTCACGCTCCGCCTGCGCGAGCTCAACCCCGCCGTGCGCTGCATCAGCCTGCAGCCCGATTCCGGCTTTCACGGGCTCGAGGGCTGGAAGCATATGCCCACCTCGATCGTGCCGGCCTTCTATAACCCCAAGCTCGCCGACGCCAACCTGGCGGTGAGCACCGAGGCCGCCTACGGCCTCGTCCCGCGCCTCGCCCGTGAGGAGGGCCTGTTGGTCAGCCCTTCCGCCGCCGCCGCCCTTGCTGGCTGCCTCGCGCTCGCCGCCACCCTGCCCCGCGGCCGCGACGCCGTCGTCGTGACCGTGTTTCCCGACTCCGCCCACAAGTACCTGAGCGAACGCTTTTGGGATGAGTTGCCCCCGCTCTGAGACCACACCGAGGCCACACCATGGATACCCTTCACCTCGCCCCCGAGCTCGCCGCCCAGATCGAACAACACGGCATCGCCGACTATCCCCACGAGTGTTGCGGCGCTTTGCTGGGTCTGGATGGCGCCGGCGGCCGCGAGGTGCGGCGTCTGTTTCCGCTCATCAACCGGCGCGACGACTCGCCCCGCAACCGCTTTGCCGTCACCGCCGGCGATGTGCTCGCCGCCGAGCGCGCCGCGCGCGGGGCCGGCCTCGACATCCTGGGTTGGTACCACTCCCATCCCGATCACCCCGCCTTGCCCAGCGAATTCGACCGCGAACACGCCTGGCCGTGGTACAGCTACGTCATCGTCAACACCGGCGCCGGCTATGCCGGCCCCATGACCTCGTGGCGGCTCGCGCCCGACCGCTCCAGCTTTTTACCCGAAACCCTGCACGCGCCGCATCGGGCGCTGGCTACCGTCCCCCCGGAGGAAATCCCATGGCCGTAATTATCCGCATTCCCACTCCGTTGCGTCCCCTCACCGGCGGACTCGGCGAAATCGAAACCCAGGCCGGCTCGGTCTCCGAAGCCTTGGCCGCGCTGACCTCGCGGTATGCCGAGGTCGGCAACCATCTGTTCACCGGCGAAGGCCGTCTTCGCAGCTTCGTCAACGTCTACGTCAACGACGAGGACATCCGCTACTTGCAGAGCGACCGCACCCCGCTGCGCGACGGCGATACCCTGAGCATCGTTCCCTCCATCGCCGGCGGCGTGGCATAGCCCTTAACGCCGCAGCAGCAGGAAGCGCGTGCGGTTGTCGGCGCGGTCCTCGATGTGCTCGCAAAGGATGGCCGCGCCGTACCGCAACGCCGCCCGCCGCCCCGCGATCGCCGCCCGCCGCGGGTCGCCCGCCGCCATCACCAGGCGCACGCTGCCCGCGGTATCGTGCCCCGCCTCGAACTGCATGCGGCCGTGGCGGGCGATGAACTTGCGGCACTGCGCCAGCGCTACCGGGTGCGACCACACCGTGCGCACCGCGGCAAACGCCTGAGGGTCCGCGGTCAAGCCCAGCAGATGCAATTCGATTGGCAGCGTCAACTCGCCGTCGCAGCGCAGCGCCGGGTTCCGGGCGCGCTCCCACTGCACCGCCTCCACCCGTCCCGCCAGACTGTTCTCCACCGGCACCACGATCGCATCGCACGCCCCCGTCCGCAGCGCCCGGAAGACTCCGGCAAAGTCCGCATGCGGCGCGAGCCGGATGCCGGGACCCAACATCCCCAGCGCCGCCTCCTCGCTGAACGCCCCCGGTTCGCCCTGATAGGCCACCCGCTGCCCGGCGTCAGCGGCCGGCACCGCACGCATCGCTTTCCTGTACCTGCAGGGAGTCGTGCAGGATGAGCTCGTAGATGGCAGCCAGGGTTTCGGGGCGCAGCGGGCCCCCATTCATACCTTGAATGCGCGTCAGGATGTCGGCCTCGCGCCCGGGCGCGTGCAGCGCCGCACCCTGCGAACGCTTCACCCGCCCCGCGTCCAGGGCGTAGCGCACCCGCAGGTTCAGCAGATGCACCAGCGTGGCATCAATGGCGTCGATTCCGCCGCGGCACTGATCGAGCGATTTCTCTTGGGTCAATACGGTCATCCTCGGCTCCTCTCCGGTCCTTCCCGAGCGCAAAAACAAAACGGCCGCATCCCCTGGGCGGGAGATGCGGCCGGATGATTCGTACGCGGGAAGCTTGACTTTTCGATCGCTACATTGGCTTTAGGCCCGCGCAGGCTCTACCGATCCGCATCTCCCTAAAGTAGGGATAGCGGAACGTATAGGCGCTAAATCGGTAGGCCTGAAACATAGCTTCGGGATGATCCTAACCAACCGTCCGGACGCTTGTCAAGTGCGCCACGTCATTTTTCTGTTACAAATTCGCCACCGGCGCGCGCAGCACTTCGCCCACCTTGTTGAGCAGCTCCGCCGGAGAGAACGGCTTGGCCAGGAAATTGACGCCGCTCTCCAGCCCGCCGCCCGGCACCTTCTCGGAGTACCCGGAGGTGTAAATCACCGGCACACCCGGCCGCACCGACTGCAACTCGCGCACCAGCTCGCGCCCACCCATTTTGGGCATCACCACATCGGTGAACACCAGGTCGATCCCGGCCGCGTGCGTCCGCGCCGCCGCCAGCGCTTCCAACCCGTTGGCCACCTCGATCACGGTGTAGCCGGCCTGGGTCAGGGCCTCGCACGCCATCGCGCGCAATCCAGGTTCGTCCTCCACCAGCAGGATGGTGCCGCTCCCGCGCGCGCCGGAACCGTGGTCATGCGACTCGGCGGCTTCCGCCTCCTCCGCCTCGCAGGCCGGCAGCAGCACCCGGAAACACGTGCCTTGCCCCAGCTCGCTCTCGACAACGATATAACCCTGGCACTGACGGACGATCCCATAGATGGTCGCCAGCCCCAACCCGGTGCCCTTACCGACTTCCTTGGTAGTGAAAAAGGGCTCGAAAATCCGCTGCCGGGTGGCGGCATCCATGCCGGTGCCGGTGTCGCGCACCTCGAGCTGCACGTAACGTCCCGGCGCGGCGTCGCGATACGGGCCGGGGCTCTCGCCCGGCTGCACCGTCACCGCCGAGGTGGCGATGGTCAGGGTCCCGCCGTGCGGCATGGCGTCGCGCGCGTTGGCCGAGAAGTTCATGACCATCTGTTCAATGTGGGTGGGGTCCATGCGCACCGGCGGCAGCCCCGAGCCGGTGCGCAATGCCAGTTCGATGCCTTCACCCACCAACATGGCCAGCATGCGGTGCAAGTTCACCACCAGCGGATTGACCTCGATCGGCCGCAACTGCGCCACGTCCTTGCGGCTGAAGACCAGCAGCTGCCGGGTGACGCCGGCGGCGCGGGTGCCGGCGTTGATGATCTGCTGCAGGTAGCGCCGGTTGGGATCGTCGGGCGCGCACTTGTCCAGCATCATCTCGCTGAAGCCGTTGATCACGGTGATCAGGTTGTTGAAATCATGGGCCACACCGCCGGCCAGTTGCCCAACGGCTTCCATCCGCGCCGAACGCAGCAGGCTTTTCTGGGTCTGGTCGAGCGACTCGCGCATGCGCACGAATGCGGCAGTGAGCTGGCCGGCCTCGTCCTCTCCCTGATGCACCAGCGGATACGTGGCGTCGCCCCCCTCCAGCGCGCGCGCCCCGGTCACCAGGTCCGAGAGCGACCGTGTAATCCGGTTGGAAATGAAGTAGGCGACGCCGGCGCCGAGCAGCAGCGCCGCCAAACCAACCAACAAAATGAGTTGGTTCAATGCCGACAGGAACCGCTGCGCCGGCGTGAACGAGCGCAGAATCGTCAGCGTGGGCGCCGGGCCGGCGCCGCCCAGTGTCTCGGTATCCACCGCGAACTGCTCGCCTCCGAGGGTGACGCCGCGGCGCGCCCCGGTTTGGGCCGCAATGCGGGCATGTTCGAAGGCGCTCGCCTGCTCCGGCGTGAGCGTGGTCACCACCGCATGCCCGCCATAGGAGAACACCACCTGACCCGAAGCCAGGCGGCTGATCTGCCGCGCCAGCGCCTGGTCCACCTCCTGGCCCAGCACCAGCGTGCCGACAAAATTCCCTTCCGCCGGTTCGCCGCGATAGATGGGGTGCAGAAACACCTGATACAGCCGCCCGTCGCCGTACCACCAGGCACGGGCGCTGCCTTCCCGCAAGGATTGCTGGAACAGCCCCGCGGCCGTGTCCGGCCTCAGCCCCTGTCCCGCCGGATAGCGCGCCACCACGCGGCGTTCCCGGTCCGCCAGCAGCAGCACCGTTCCCTGCGCCAGCATCCCGCTGATGTCGTGCACCGGGTCCTCGATGGTGCGCGGATCGTCGGTACTCAGCGCCGCTTCCAGCGAGGGCACATTGGCCACCAGCGCCGCCTGGCTCTCGGCCAGCGCATTGCTGCGCGTCTCGAAATTCTGGAAAGTGGCGAGCGAGACCCGTACCTGCTGCTCGATCTCGCCGTCAATTTGGGCGTTTACCCGCACCTGCACGATCAGCAGCGCGGAACCGGTGAGCAGCGCCGAAATCAGCGCCATGGAGAGCACCAGCTTGTTGCGCAGCTTGAGGCCGTTCCAGCGTCGCTGCAGGGTCATAGGGCGGCGTATTCGTGCGCGGCTCGGAGACACGCGCACGGGAATGAGATGCATACCCGTCACGATAGTGACAGATATTTCTGGTTTTCAACCTCCGCGAATGATAGGGTAGACTGGCCCCGGAACCACGGTTTCCTCTTCTCTATGCGCTCCTTGGAACGTGCGGGTAGCCGGCTGCTTTTCCTGGTTGCGATAGGCATGTGGTCCGGCGCGCCGCTCGCCCAAACCCCGGCGCCCGCGGCCGCCACCCCCGCGGACACCGCGGCCAAAATCCAGCGGCTGGGCGACGCGCTCAACCAAGCCCGCGCCCAACTCCAGCGCACCCAGGCGGAAATCGACCAGCTCCAGGCGCAGCTGCAACAGTTGCAGTCGGCAATCGCTCCCACCGCCGCCCCGGCGTCCGCGCCGCCGGCCACTCTCGACCAGCGCGTCGCCGCGGTCGAAGACCAGCAGGCGATCCTCCAAGGCAAGGTGGACGATCAGTACCAGACCAAGGTCGCGAGTGACTCCAAGTTTCGCGTCACCCTGGGCGGCCTCTTGCTCATGAACCTCTACGGCAACACCGGCACGGTCGAGAACAGCGATGTCCCCAACCTCGCCTTCGCCAACCCGGCCGGCTCGAATGGCGGCGACTTCGGCGCCACCCTGCGCCAGAGTGAGATCACGCTGCGCGTCGCCGGCCCCGATCTCTGGGGCGCGCAGGCCGGCGCCGATCTCACCGCCGACTTCTTCGGCGGCTTCCCCGGTTCGCTCGATGGCACCGCCACGGGCGTCGCCCGCCTCAAAGTTGCCCGCGGTCACCTGGACTGGACCAACACTTCGCTCGATTTCGGCCTCGACACCCCGCTCATCTCGCCGCTCTCGCCCACCTCCTACGCCTCGCTCGGCACCCCGGCCCTGGGCTACTCCGGCAACCTCTGGACTTGGACCCCGCAAGTCTGGATCGAGCACCGCTGGCAGCTCGGCCCCGCCTGGCACACCGCACTCGACGCCGGCATTATGGATCCGCTCTCGGGGCAGTTCCCCGTCCGCGACTATGTGCGCGTGCCCGAAGCCGGCGAGGCCTCGCGGGAACCCGCCTTCGAGGCCCGCCAGTCCATCGGGCGCGAACTCTTCGGACGCGACTTCACCCTCGGCGCCGGCGCCTACACCAGCCGCCAGAGCTACAACTTCGGCCGCGGCGTGCGCGCCTGGGCCGCCACCGCCGACTGGAACCTCGCCGTCGCCTCCTGGCTCGACCTCAGCGGCGAGATCTATCGCGGACGCGCCATCGGCGGACTCTGGGGAGGCATCGGTGACAGCATCCTTGCCTCCGGAGC
>DATNAC010000034.1:0-3853 GCA_035573035.1 Terriglobales bacterium | reverse complement strand
CGGCTGGGCCTCGCCGTGGCGCTGCCCTGGACGCACTGGGTGCTGCGCGGCGATTACGGGCGCTACTACCAGGCGCCTCCCCTGCTCACCGCCTCCGGGCCCCTGCTGCAGTTTGTGACCAGCCAGAGCCTGGGCTTCATTCCGCTGCGCGGCGAACGGGATGAGGAGTGGCAGGTGGGCCTCACCATCCCGGTGCGGGGCTGGGCGCTCGACGGCGATTACTTTCACACCCGGGCGAGCAACTTCTTCGACCACAACAACGTCGGCAACTCGAACATTTTCTTCCCGCTGACCATCGCCGCCGCGCGCATCGAGGGCGTCGAGACCACGGTTCGCTCCCCCCGGCTCTGGAAGATCGGCCAGCTTCACCTCGCCTACGCCAACCAAATCGCCGAAGGCGGCGGCGCCATCACCGGCGGCCTCACCGACTTCGCGCCGCCCGACGCAGGCTGGTTCCTGCTCGACCACGACCAGCGCACCACGCTGAATTTGGGATTCGATCTCAACCTGCCCCGGACCGTTTTCCTGGCCGCCAACCTCTACTACGGCTCCGGGTTCGCCAACGGCGATCCGCCCCCGCTGCACCTGCCCGGCCACGCCCAACTTGATTTGTCGGCCGGGAAGCAGTTGGGGGAGAATTTTTCCCTGTCCGCCACCGTCCTCAACGTCACCAATCGCCACCTGCTCACCGACAACAGCTTCACTTTTGGCGGCACGCACTTCAACGATCCCCGCCAGTTTTATGTAGAAGCCCGCTATAGATTTCATTATTAGGCGCGGGCCCCTGCGCGGCTTCACCGCGCGCCCCGCTTTTGCTCGCCGGAGCACGGGGCCCCCATCGCCCCATGCCCCGGCTCCGCTGTTCTTGGCGCGGGCCCCTGCGCGGCTGTCATTTCTTTGGCGCGGGCTACTGCGCGGCTTCGAGCAGAGCTCTTCCCGTAAACTATTAGGACCATGGATTTTGGTGCCCCTCGCATCATCTCGCTGCTGGAGCGCGCCCTCCAGGAGGATCACGCCCTCTCCGACACCACCACCCGGCTGACGGTGGAGGAAGAACAACTGGGCCAGGCCGAGATCGTCGCCAAGCAGGAGTGCGTGCTGGCGGGCCAGGGTCTGATCCCGCGCGTGTTTGAGACTTTCGCGCGCCTGGCCGGGACGGGGGCGGCGCGCAAGCCGCCGGTGGTGTTCACCCATCGCGCCGACATCTTCGACGGCGTGAAGCTCCAGCCCGGCCAGACGGTGGCCGTGCTGCGCGGCCCGGCGCAGTCGCTGCTCTCGTGTGAGCGCGTCACCCTCAATTTCCTGCAGCGGCTGGGCGGGATCGCCACCCTTACCCGTCAGTATGTGGACGCCATCCGCGGCCTGCCGGTCACCCTGATCGACACCCGCAAGACCGCGCCCGGGATGCGCGCCCTGGACAAATACGCCGTCACCTGCGGCGGCGGCCACAACCATCGCAGCGATCTCAGCGACGCCATCCTGATCAAGAACAACCACATCCGCCTGGCCGGCGGCATTCCGGTGGCGCTGGAGCGCGCCCGCGCCCGCCGCCGCGCCGGACAGTTCATCGAAATCGAAGTCCGCACCACGGCGGAAATGCGGCAGGCGCTCGAGGGCGGCGCCGATCGCCTGCTGCTCGACAACATGACCCCCGACCAGATCCGGACCGCTTTGGTCGAGATCGCCGGCCGCGTGCCGGTCGAGGTCTCCGGCGGCATCCGCCTCGACACCGTGCGCGCCTACGCCGAGACCGGCGCCGACTACATCAGCGTCGGCGCGCTCACCCACTCCGCTCCGGCGGTGGACTTCTCCATGCGCATCATCCCTGTAGGCACGTAACGTGCCTGCCTGTAGGCACGTAACGTGCCTGCCTGTAGGCACGTGACCGTGGCGGCCTTCGGCTCGGAGACGCATCGCTTCTCTGAGATTGACTCGACCCAGCTCGCCGCCCTGGACGCCGCCCGCGCCGGTGCACCCGAAGGCGCACTCTTCCTCGCTGAAAGCCAGAGCGCCGGGCGCGGCCGCCACGGCCACAACTGGGCGTCGCCCCCCGGCGCAGGCCTCTATGCCAGCCTGCTGCTGCGCCCCCGCCGCCCCGCCGCCGCGCTCCTGCTGCTCACCCTCGCCGCCGGTCTGGCGGTGGCCGAGGCGGTGGAAAGCGAGACCGGATTGCGGGCCGATCTCCGCTGGCCCAACGACCTGCTGCTCGATGACAAAAAATTTTGCGGTCTGCTGATCGAGTCCGCCCCCGAACCGGGCGGCCTGATCGCCGTCCTCGGCTTCGGCATCAACATCCGCCCTGCGGCCTTCCCGCCTGATCTCGCCCCCATCGCCACCGCCCTCGACCTTCACGTCCCGCGGCCGGTGGACCGGGAACGCCTGCTCGCCGCCGTCCTCGCCGCCCTCGAACGCCGCTACCGCGACTGGCGCCAGGGCGAAGGCGCAGACGCCGCCCTCCGCCACGATTTTGAGACCCGCAGCCGCTACGCTCGCAATCTGGAGGTGGTGGTCGAAGGCACGTGGCGAGGGGTCACCGCCGGTCTCGATCCGTCCGGCTTTCTGCTGGTCCGCACCCCGGAGGGCGAGGTGCGCACTGTGATCTCCGGCGATGTGCGGCCTGCGTAGCTGTTAGCTCTTAGCTGTTAGCTGTTAGCTGTTAGGAAAAACGGGGTTGGGCGGCCGAGAGGGTCCGGAGGTCGGGGGGCTTTTCCTAATAGCTAAGAGCCAATAGCTAACAGCCTCCAGTGCTTCCCACCGCAGCCAACTGGCCGCAGGCGGCGTAGATGTCGCGGCCGCGCGGGCGCCGAATGTAGGTCGCCACGCCTCCCGCGACCAGTCGGCTCTGGAAGGCCAGTACGCGCTCACGCTCCGGCGAGCTAAAGGGCAGTCCGCCGCCCATGTTCCAGGCGATCAGATTCACCTTGGCTCTCACCCCGCGCAGCAGCTCCAGCACCCGCGCGGCATCCTCGTCGCTGTCGTTTACCCCCGCCAGCAACACGTACTCGAAGGTGATGTACTCCCGCAACTGATACGGATATTCCCGCACTGCCGCCAGCAGCCCCGCCATCCCTCCCTGGCCGTGGTGCAGCGGCATCAGCCACTGCCGCTGTTCGTCATGCGAGGCATTCAGGGAGATCGCCAGCCGCGGCCGCCCGCGCGGAAACTCCTCTTTGCCCCAGCGCCGAATCTTGTCCACAATCCCCGAGGTGGATACGGTGATCCGCCGTGCGGCCAGCCCCGCTCCCTCATCGCTGGTCAGCACCCGCAGCGCCCGCACCAGGTTGGCATAGTTCAGGAACGGCTCCCCCTGACCCATGAACACCAGGTTCACACGGTCCAGCCCTCTTCCCGGCCGCAACCCATGCTCGCGCAGAAGGACCTGTACCTGGCCTACGATCTCCGCCGCCGTCAGGCTGCGGCTCAGCCCCAGAGTCGCCGTCAGGCAAAACTGGCAGTTGACCGCGCACCCCACCTGGCTCGAAACGCAAAAGGTGGTCCGCTTGTGGAGGAGCTTCCCGTCACTATCAAACTCCTCATCCGGCAGGTAGACGGCTTCCACACGCTTGCCGTCCGACAGCTCCAGCAGATAGCGAATGGTGCCGTCCTCTGACCGCACCCGCTGGGCAATGCTGGGCCAATGGATGGAAAATGCCGCCGCCAGCCGCTGCCGGTCTTCGGGCTTGAGCTGTCGCACCTGGTCCCAGCCGCTCACCCCGTCCTGCTGCAAGGCGCGGAAAATTTGCTGGCCGCGGTAGGCGGCCAGGCCCAACCCGGGCATCCGGGCACGCCACTCCTCCAACTCGACTTCGAGGCCGCTTTCCATCTGTGCACTTATTATAACCCCTTTATTTTC
>DATNAC010000033.1:0-8379 GCA_035573035.1 Terriglobales bacterium | reverse complement strand
CGCAGTAGAGCAGGCCGGGGACTTTGGGGTCCTCGCGCACCACGCGCACGAAGCTGCCCTCCGGCTCGCCGGTGGGCAGCCCGCTCACGATGGGCGTCCAGGTGGCGCCGAAGTCGCGGGTACGGTAGATGTGGGGCAGGTAGTCGCCTACGTTGCGGTTATCCATCTCGGCGTAGGCCTCGCCGGGGCGGGTGTGCGAGGGCTGCACGAAGTTGAACTCGGCGGAGGCGGGCGCACCAGGCGGCGTCACTTCTTTCCAGTGCGCGCCGCTATCGCGGGTGAGCCAGACCAGGCCGTTGTTTGTGCCGGCCCAGATGAGGCCGAGCTGCGCGGGCGAGGGCGAGAGCGCGGTGAGGGCGGGGGTGGGGCGTCCGTAGGCGGGCATCACCGGGGGCTGGCCGTTGTGGGAGGAGAGGTCGGGGCTGATGTCGGTCCAGTGATTGCCGCCGTCGCGGGTCTCGCTGACGTACTGGGTGCCAAAGAGCAACACGTGGGGATCCTGCGGCAGGAACGCCATGGGCGGGTTGCTGAACTGCCGGTACTGCTTGCCGTTGCCGCCGGGGCTGACGTCCTGGTAATTCCATAGCGGACGTGTGACCCGCACCAGGGCGCTGCTCAGGCCGCCGGCGTAGATGATGTTGTCGTTGAGCGGATCGGGGGCGACCGAGCCGGCTTCGCCGGCGGGCATGGGGTACCAATCGAAGGGCGTGAGCTCGCCCAGGTCGCCGCGGCTCGCGACCGCGACCGCGCCGGAGTCCTGCATGGTGGCGTAGATCCAATAAGGGAAGCGGTTGTCGGTGGCGATGCGGTAGACCTGGGCGGTGCTCTGGTTGTACCAGGGGCTCCAGGTCGAGCCGTGGTCGAGCGAAACGGTCGCGCCCTGGTCCACGCCCAGGATCATGCGCCGGCTGTCGGTAGGGTCGATCCACATCTCGTGGTAGTCGTCGCCGCCGGGCGCGCCTTTGAAGCTGGCGAAGGTGGCGCCGCCGTCGGTGGAGCGGTACATCGAGGTCTGCATGACGTAGACGATGTCGGGGTTTTGGGTATCCACGAAGACGCCGCAGATGTAGTCGTTTCCCGAGATCCGGGAGTCGCGGGTGCTTCGCCGCCAAGAGGCGCCGCCGTCGTCGGAGCGGTACAGTCCGAAGCCGCCGATCAGGAAGATGCGCTGGCCGTGGGTGCCGGGCGCGACCGCGACGCCGGTGCGTCCGGTGAGCGCGGGCAGGCCGTGGCCGCTGATCTCGGTCCAGGTGAGGCCCTCGTCGGTGGATTTGTAGAGGGCGGTGCCGTTTTCTTCCTGGGCGTGCAGGCCGGGGTTGGGGTTGTAATGCAGGTAGGTGGTGGCGAAGACGACCTGCGGGTTGGCCGGATCCCAGGCCAAGTCGCGGGCTCCGGTCTCATCGTCGCGGTAGAGGACCTTGGTCCAGGTGGCGCCGCCGTCGGTGGAGCGGAACACGCCGCGGTCGGCGCTCTTGAAGTGGTAGTCGCCCTGAGCGGCGGCCAGCAGCAGGTTGGGGTCGTGCGGGTCCACCAAGATGCGCGGGATGCGGTGGGTGTGCTCCAGCCCGGACTGCTTCCAGGTGCGCCCGCCGTCCTCGGATTTGTAGACGCCGTTGCCCTCGTTGAGCGAGAGGCCGGTGATGAGGTCGCCGGTCCCGGCGTAGATGACCTGCGGGTTGGAGGTGGCGACCGCGAGCGAGCCGATCGAGTCCACCTCCTTCACGTCGTCAAAGATGGGCCGCCAAGTCACGCCCGCGTCGTCGGTCTCCCAGACGCCGCCATCGGGGAGACCCATATAGAACTTGCCCGGGTTGCCGATCACGCCGGCGACCGCGGCGACCCGCCCGGCGCGGATGGGACCGACGTTGCGCCACCGCATGCCGGCGAGGAGCGAGGGGTTGACCGTTTGCCCCAACGCCGGGGCGAGAAAGGCTAGGCAAGCGAGGAGCGCGATAGGCGGCATGCGGCGTGGCATGCGGGTAGATTACACGCAATTCCGCAACCGGCCTAAAATCAAGATCATGGGGGCCGAACAACAACCGGTGAGTTGGGTAGACCAAATACTCGCGGCGATGGATTCTGGCGCGGACCCAACGCTGATTGCGGCGCAGCTGAAACTCACTCCGACCGAACGCATTGAGCGCATGCAGGCGTACTGTGACGCCGTGGCCGAGCTTCGGAACCATGCCCGCCGCCTTCCGTGAACTCATTGACGCGCTCCACCGCGAGTCCGTTGCGTTCGCGGTAATCGGGGGCGTGGCGCTGGTTTCACGAGGGGCAGCGCGCACTACCAACGATTTGGATATTTGCTATGCCCGGGACAGAGAGAACCTCGAGCGGCTCTGGACGCGGCCGTGCTCCGGGCTGGCCTGAACTTCACGCTGGAGTGCGAGTTGGGGCCGATTGACCCACCGCGAGCAAACGTCCGCGCAGGGGGTCGCGGCCCAGGCGGGTGATGGCGGAAAAGGGAAGCGGCTCCTCGCCAAACGCCGCTTTGAGGCGGGCTAGGGCTTGCGGGCGCTGGTTGCCGCTGAGGCGGTCGCACTTGGTGGCGACCACCAGCGTGGGGTAGGGGCGCAAGGCCAGCCAGGCGTGCAGGTCGAGATCCGGGGGTTGGGCGGGGAGCGTGGCGTCCACCAAGAGCAGGGCGAGGCGCAGGTTGGGGCGCTGGGCGAGGTAGGGTTCGATCAATTCTCCCCAGCCTTCTCGTTCGCTGCGGGCGACTTTGGCGTAGCCGTAGCCGGGGCAGTCCACCAGGCGCACGCGGCCGCCGTTCACGTCAAACAGGTTGAGCAGGCGGGTGCGGCCCGGGGTGCGGCTGGTGCGGGCGAGCTGGTGCTGGCCGGCGAGCACGTTCAACAGGCTGGACTTGCCCACGTTGGAGCGGCCGAGCAGGGCGGCCTCCGGGACCTCATCGGCGGGGAGGTCGCCCAGGCCGCTGCAACTCTTCACAAACGTCGCCTGAAACGGAGGCACGCTTACTGCCGCATCGGCTGCTCGCCCGGCGCCGACTCGCCGGCGACCGCGGGGTCGGCGGCAGCGAGTTTGGGAATCGGCGACTCCAGGGCGGTTTCCAGCACCTGGTCCATGGTCTCGACCGGGTGGATCTCGAGCAGGCTGCGGATGTTGTCGGGCAGGTCGGCCAGATCCTTTTCGTTGTCGCGCGGCAGGATGATGGTGGTGATGCCGTTGCGGTGGGCGGCCATCAGCTTCTCCTTGACGCCGCCGATGGGCAGCACCTTGCCGCGCAGGGTGATCTCGCCGGTCATGGCCACGTCGCTGCGCACCGCGATGCGGGTGAGCGCGCTGGTGAGGGCGGTGGCCATGGTGATGCCGGCGGAGGGGCCGTCCTTGGGAATGGCGCCCTCGGGCACGTGGATGTGGATGTCGAGGTTGCGGTAGAAGTCCTTGGGCAGGCCGAGCAGGTGGGAGCGGGAGCGGATGTAGCTCATGGCCGCCTGGGCCGACTCCTGCATCACGTCGCCGAGCTTGCCGGTGAGGGTGAGCTTGCCCTTGCCGTCCATCAGGGTGACCTCGGTGGAGAGCATTTGGCCGCCGACCTCGGTCCAGGCCAGGCCGGTGGCGAGGCCGATCTCGCTCTTCTCCAGCCCGCGCAAGTCGCGGTACTTGAGGACACCCAGGAACTCGCCGAGGTTGGCGGGGGAGATGCTGATGGCGACCTTCTTGTCTTCCTTCTTGGTCTGCCTTCCCGCCTGCACCACACGGCGCGCGACCTTGCGGCAGACGTTGCCGATTTCGCGCTCCAGGCCGCGCACGCCGGCCTCGCGGGTGTAGCCGGTGATCAGGGTTTGCAGGCCCTCGGGGGTGAAGTCGAGGTTGCGCGCGCTCACGCCGGTGGCCTTGAGCTGCTTGGGAATGAGGAAGCGGCGGGCGATCTCGGTCTTCTCGATCTCGGTGTAGCCGGAGAGGCGGATGACCTCCATGCGGTCCTGCAACGCCTGCGGGATGGTATGCAGCACGTTGGCGGTGGTGATGAACATCACCTGCGACAGGTCGTAGTCCACGTCGAGGTAATGGTCGTTGAAGGCGGCGTTCTGCTCGGGGTCGAGCACCTCCAGCAGCGCCGCCGAGGGGTCGCCGCGGAAGTCCACGCTCATTTTGTCGATTTCATCGAGCAGGAAGACCGGGTTGACGGTGCCGGCCTTCTTCATCATTTGCAGGATCTGGCCGGGCAGGGCGCCGATGTAGGTGCGGCGGTGGCCGCGGATCTCGGCCTCGTCGCGCACCCCGCCCAGGGAGAGGCGGACGAACTTGCGCCCGGTGGCGCGGGCGATGGACATGCCGAGCGAGGTCTTGCCCACGCCGGGAGGGCCCACGAAGCACAGGATCGAGCCCTTGGGGTTTTTGACCAACTGCCGCACCGCCAGGAACTCGAGGATGCGCTCCTTGATTTTCTCCAGGCCGTAATGGTCTTCGTTGAGCGTCTTCTCGGCGCGCACGATATCGCGGATCTCGGCGCTGTGCTTCTTCCAGGGCACCGCGATCATCCAGTCGAGGTAGGTGCGCGAGACGGTGGACTCGGCCGACATGGGCGGCATGAGCTCCATGCGCTTGAGCTCCTGCAGCGCCTTCTCCTGCACCGGCTTGGGCATGCCCGAGGTTTCGATCTTCTTCTTGAGCTCGTCGAACTCGCTCTTCTCGCCCCGCCCCAGCTCCTTCTGGATGGCCTTGATCTTCTCGCCCAGGTAGTACTCGCGCTGCGCCTTCTCCATCTGGCGCTTGACCCGGCCCTGGATGGCCTTGTCCACGTTGAGCTTCTCGATTTCGAGTTCGAGCAGGTCGCTGAGGCGCAGCAGGCGCTCGGCGGCATCGGCCATCTCGAGCAGCGGCTGTTTGTCGCTGACCGGCAGGCTCAGGTGGGCGGCCATGGTGTCGCTCATCTGCGCCGGGTCGTCGCTGCGCACCGCGCTCAGCATGGCCTCGTAGTTGAGCGACTGGTTCTGTTTGACGAACTGCTCGAAGAGGCTCACCACGCGCTGCATGAGCTGCTCCAGCGCCGGGGTGACGGGCGTGGGGCGCACCGGGATGACGCGCACCTGGGCGCGGAAGAAGCCCTCGCCGTCGGCAATCTCGACCGCGGTGGCGCGTTCCAGGCCCTCGACCAGAATGCGGACGTTGCCGTCGGGCAGGCGCACGCTCTGCACCACGCTGGCGATGGTGCCGATGCGGTGAATCTGGTTGGGGGTGGGCTCGTCCACCGCGGCATCGTGCTGGGTGGCGAGGAAGATTTTCTTCTCCTCGACCAGGGCGATTTCGAGGGCGCGCACGGAAGAGGCGCGGCCCACGACAAAGGGGGTCATCTGGTGGGGGAAGATGACCATGTCGCGCAACGGCATCAGGGGCAGCCGGCGCAAATCGGAGGAAGCTGCTTTTTCGCGGGCCATAAACAATATGGGGAAGCCGGAATTGCCGCCCGGGGGCGGCGGAGGCTAGCCCGCCTTTTCCAGACTGGGGAGCACAACCTCCCGCTTCTCTACCATCTCACGCGTGACCACAAACTCGCGCACCCGTTTTTGGGTGGGAAGATGGTACATCAGATCCAGCATGAGCTCTTCGAGAATCATGCGCAGGCCACGCGCGCCGACCTTGCGGGCCAGCGCCTCGTGGGCGATCTGCTCCAGCGCCGAGTCGTCGAAGCGCAGCTTGACGTTCTCGAACTCGAAGAGCTTCTGGTACTGACGCACCAGCGCGTTGCGCGGCTTGGTGAGGATGGAGATCAGGGCCGAACGGTCGAGATCGTCGAGCACGCCGATCACGGGGAGGCGGCCGACGAACTCGGGAATGAGGCCGAACTTGATCAGGTCGCCGGGCTGGACCTGGGCCAGCAGGGCGGTGTCGCGGCGGCGCGCGGCGGCCGCGGCCGCGGTCTCGGAGTCCACCTCGGTGCGGAAGCCCATGGAGCGCTTGCCCACGCGGCGGCCGATAATCTTTTCCAGGCCGACAAAGGCGCCGCCGCAGATAAACAGGATATTGCTGGTGTCCACCGGGGTGAACTCCTGGTGGGGGTGCTTGCGCCCGCCCTGCGGCGGCACGTGGGCGACGGTGCCTTCCAGGATCTTCAGCAGCGCCTGCTGCACACCCTCGCCCGACACGTCCCGGGTGATGGAGGGGTTCTCGTCGCGGCGCGAGATTTTGTCGATCTCGTCAATGTAGATGATGCCGTGCTGGGCGCGAGCCACGTCGCCCTCGGCGGCCTGCAAGAGCTTGAGGATGATATTCTCGACATCCTCGCCCACGTAGCCGGCTTCGGTGAGTGTGGTGGCATCGGCGATGGCGAAGGGCACATCCAGGACCTTGGCCAGGGTTTGCGCCAGCAGCGTCTTGCCGGTGCCGGTGGGGCCGACCAGCAGGATGTTGGCCTTCTGCAACTCGACTTCACTGGTGGTGCGGGTGCGGTTCATGTGCAGCCGCTTGTAATGGTTGTAGACCGCGACCGCCAGGCGTTTCTTGGTGGAGTCCTGGCCGATGACGTACTCGTCGAGGAAGGCTTTGACCTCGTGGGGTTTGGGCAGGGCCTGGACGGTGCGGCCCTGGGGCTCGGCGCGGTCGTCCTCCAGGATGGAGTTGCACACCGCCACGCACTCGTCGCAGATATAGGCCCGCGGGTACTCGCTGGGGCTGCTGATCAGTTTGGCGACCGCGTCCTGGCTCTTGTGGCAAAACGAGCAGCGGAGGGATTCCTGGGATCCGGTTCTGGGTTTCACTGGCATAACTCCGTCAATGGCTGCGGGCTGGGGACATCCTGCCGGGAAGCGAACCTGCGGACGCGGCCGAACTCATTTGTGCTTAAAAATAATATCGTCCACAATACCGTATTCTTTAGCTTGAGGCGCGGTCATGATGAAGTCGCGCTCGACATCCCGCTCGATGCGGGCCATCTCCTGCCCGGTATGGCGGGCCAAAATCTCATTGGTGATCACGCGCAGGCGGAGGATTTCGCGGGCGTGGATGTCAATGTCGGTGGCCTGGCCGCTCAGCCCGCCCATGGAGGGCTGGTGGATGAGGACGCGGGAGGTGGGCAGGGCGAAGCGCTTGCCCTTGGCGCCGGCGGCGAGCAACAAGGCCGCCATGCTGGCCGCCTGGCCGATGCAGATAGTGGTGACATCGGGGCGGATGAACTGCATGGTGTCGTAGATCGCCATGCCGGCGGTGATGGACCCCCCCGGGCTGTTGATGTAGAGCGAGATGTCTTTTTCCGGGTCCTCGGCTTCCAGGAACAGCAACTGGGCGGTGACCACGTTGGCGACGTTGTCGTCAATCGGGGTGCCGATAAAGATGATGTTGTCGCGCAACAGGCGGGAGTAGATGTCGTAGGCGCGTTCGCCGCGCGGGGTCTGCTCCACGACCATGGGGATAAGGCTCATTGCGTCGCTGCTCCTTCTACCGAGCCGGCCACCGTGCCGGTGGCGTTGCGCACCAGGAACTCCAAAACACTCTCCTGCCGAATGCGGTTCTCGATCCGATCCAGCACCCCATTGTCTCGCAAACGCGCCCGCAACGCATCCACCGGCTGCTGCAACTCCTCGGCGGCGCGCTGCACCTCGGCTTCGACCGCTTCCGGGGTGGCCGCGATGTTCTCCTTGTCGGCGATCTTTTCCAGCAGCAGGGCGGCCCGCACCTCGCGCCGGGCGCTGTCTTCGTGGCGCTTGCGCAGCTTGGCCCAGTCGAGCTTGAGTTTGCGCGGGTCCAGGCCCTGGTCGGCCAGGCCGCGCAGGTTGCGCTCGATTTTGGCCTCCACCTGTTTGTCCACCAGCGACTCGGGAACCGGAAATGGGGACTGCCGCAGCAACTGGTCCACGATCGCCTCTTCCGCCTGGTGCCGCGCCTGGTGCTGGCGCTCGGCGGTCAGGTTCTCGCCGATGCGCCGGCGCAGTTCCTCCACCGTGTCCGCCCCGGTGGCGTGCTTGACGAAGTCATCGGTAAGATCGGGCACCGTCTTCTTTTGGATGCCTTTAAGCTTGAGATGGTATTTACGAGTCTGTCCGGCAAGCCCGGCATTGGGATAGTCGGCGGGGTAGGCGACCTCGAGGTCGCGCTCCTCGTCGGGACGCATGCCGCGCAAGGCTTCGGAGAACTGGGGCAACGTGTCGGCGCCGCCGACCTCGATGGACAGCTCCTGGGGCAGGGCGGGGGGAGGAACGGACGCCGGAGCCGCTTCGGGAGCAACGTCAGACTCGTTTGCGGGAAGCGGCGTTGCCTCGACCACCGCTATCGCGCCGTCCTCGGCTTGGGCGGCATCGCTGGGCTCGGTGCTGCTATGGCGCTGGCGGAGGGCCTCCAGCGCGGCCTCCACGTCGGCGGGACCGGTGGGCGGGACGTTCATCTCGGTGCGGATCGAGCGGTAGTCGCCCAACTCGA
>DATNAC010000032.1:0-3835 GCA_035573035.1 Terriglobales bacterium | reverse complement strand
GCCCGCCGCAGCACCGAACTGGCCTCACAGTCCCAACACCTCGACGCCCTCCTGGCCCCCCAGCGTCAGCCCCAAGAACGCCTCCTAACCTCCGCCCCCTTCTCCACGTCTCTCTCGTCCCTCTCCCATACCCTCGACCCCTCCTCCTCCGCCGAGCAGACAGTCGAGATCTAGGGAACAGTGAACAGTGAACAGTGAACAGTTAAGGCGCGGGAGTGGGGTGGTGGAAGAGATGCCGCGGTGCGACGGCGCCGCATCCGACACTGTTCACTGTTCACTGTTCACTGTTCACTGTTCCCTGTTTACTGTGCCCTGTTCCCTGTTCACTGTCCCCTGTTCACTGTTCACCCCTGTTCACTGTTCACTCTTCACTGTTCACTGCTTGACATACTTCCCAAACCACCGGTCCATCTCCGCCACCACGTCCTCGATCGTCTGCTGCGCCAGGTACCCATGGGCTTCATCGGGTAAATAAACGAACCGCACCGTGCCTCCCATGCCTTGCACCGCCGCGTACATGCGCTCGGACTGTTCGGGGAAGGTGCCGGCGTTGTCGTCGGCCATGCCGTGGATGAGCAGCAGCGGCGCCTTGATCTTGTCGGCGAAGTCGAAGGGCGACATCTGGTAGTAGAGTTGGGGGTCGTCCCAGTAGGTGCGCTCCTCGTTCTGGAAGCCGAACGGCGTCAGGGTGCGGTTGTAGGCGCCGCTCTGGGCGTTGCCGGCCTTGAACAGATTGGAGTGGGCCAGCAGGTTGGCCACCATGAACGCGCCGTAGCTGTGTCCGGCCACGCCCACGCGGGCGGGATCAATGAAGCCGAGGTTGGCGGCGGCCTCCACGCCGGCGCGCGCGTCTTCGACCAGTTGCTCGACGTAGGTGTCGTTGGCGTCGCGCAGGTTGCCGTCCTTGCTGAGGATGGGCATGGTCATGTTGTCGAGCACCACGTAGCCGTCGAGCGCCAGGTAGAGCTCGCTGTAGCCGCGCATGATGGTGAAGCGGTCGCTCGACCCGGACACTTCGCCCGCCGCGCTCGCCGATCCGAACTCGGCCGGATAGGCCCAGACGATCGCCGGGTAGCGCGTGCCCGGCTGATACTCGGGCGGGAAGTAGACCATGGTCGACAGTTCGACGCCGTCGTTGCGCTTATAGCGGATCAACTGCTTTTTGATGCGGCGGACCTCGGGCGCGGGATCGGCGTAATGCGTCAGCGCGCGGCCCAGGCCCGCCGCGTGCGGCGCGCGCACGTAGTAATTCGGAGGGTCGGTCTGTGACTCGTGCGCCACCAGCAGCGCGGAAGCGTCGGGGGTGAGCAGGTCGGCCACCGTCTCGTAGGCGCCGGCGGGGCTTTGGAACAGGCGCCGCGCCTGGCCGGTGGCGGTATCGTAGCGGTCGAGGAAGGGGTGGTCGCCGGTGTCGCTGGCGCCCGCTCCGCGCAGGTAGATGGCGCCGCCGTCTTCCAGCATGATGGCGTTGCCGCGTCCGCCCGCGCCGGCGCGCCCCCCGAGTGCTGCGCCGAAGGCCTCGACCGGCGTGCCGGGGTCGCGGTACCGCTCCTGCGGGGCGACCGTCCAGGCGGGGCGTTGCGAGGCGGGGTTCCTGGGGTCGAAGAACAAGTTCACCTCGCCCGCCTTGCGGTCGCGCTCGCTCAGCAGGGCGATGTCGCCGGCCGATCCCCACTGGATGCCGGCGTAGCGGTACTCAGTCTTCAGCATCTCGGCCGGGGCGCCGGTGAAGGGTGCGGCGAGGGTGAGCACGCGGTCGCGGAAGGGAACTGCGGTGCGGGGGTTGCCTTCATCGAGCGCCTCCTCCCACTGCAGCGTGGCCGGCTGCATGGGCTGCCACTCGAAGCCGCGCGCGCCGGTTTCGGTGAAGCCGGGGCGGAGCGAGCGCAGAGGGAGGTCGCGCAGGGTGTGTTCGAGCCGCCCGTTGGCGGACCAGACTTCATAGGTATGAGGGAAGTCGCCGTTGGGGACGAGGTAGGAATACGGCCGGTGGATGCGGGCGATGAGGAAGTGCCGTCCGTCGGGCGCCGGCGACGCCTCGGCGAAGATGGCGGGCTTGCCGATGGGCGTCACCGCGCCCGAGACCGGGTTGACGCGGGCCAATTGGGCGGTGGCGTAGTAGTCGAACAAGTCGGCGTCGTGAGGGGTCTTGAGCAAGTCTTCGTAAGTACGGGCCGGCAGCGCGCGGCCATCGCTCTCGGTGACCCGCGGTCCCTCGGGGACGGGGTTGGCGGCCGGCGCCGCTCCGCGCCCGGCAGGAACGGTCTCGACCAACAAGTCAAACCCGGAAGCCCCCGCCTTCATCCATTGCAGGTAGCCGCGCATGACGCCGTTGACGCGCACGCCGGGTAGGCGGCGGGCGGCGCCGGTGGCGGCGTCGCCCACCCACAGCTCGATGCCGCGGGGGGTGATGTGGGTGAAGGCGAAGCGTTTGCCGTCGGGCGACCAGACCGGCGCGGTGAGGCCGCGGATGCCGGCGGGCAGCGCGACCGGGATCTCGCGGCCATCGGCCACGGCTTCGATGCGCAGGTCGCGCACCGTGCGCGCCAGATGCAGGCCGTTGGTGGCCGGGTCAATGCGGATGCCGGCGATGCGCAGCATGGGCGCGGCGACATCGGCGATGTCGGGGTTGTCCACCGTCTGCATGAGCAGCAGGCGATCGCGCGTGGGGCTCGCCGAAACCACCGGCGGCCGCGGCGCTTCCATGACCTTGAGGATGGCCGCCGGCGGCTGCTGATACTTGACATCGGCCGACTGGGCCGCCAGCAATCCCGGCAACAGAAGCAAGAGGGCGAAGCACGTTTTGGTCATACGCGAATACCTCAACGCACGGATGGTAACAGAGAGAACGGAACAGGCGTTAGCAATCAGGGCTTAGGGGTCAGCCAAGGCTCCATGGTGGCGGCCTTGGGTAGAAATGCCGCGGCGCGCATGCGCCGCCTCCGCCCCTGACCCCTAACCCCTGAATCCCGAATCCTGTTCTCCAATCCTGAATCCTGGTCTTTCCTCTTACGATAGGAAGATGGACGTCGAGCACCCCCCCGCCGGCCGTGTCGCCTGGCGCCAGTCGCTGGGCTCCGGCCTGCTGCTGGGCCTGGCTTTGGGGTGCGGGTGGCTGGCGCACTGGACGCCCAACCTCTATCCGCGGTTGTTGCTGCTGGGCGCGGGCGGGGTGCTGGCGCTGCTCGGGCTGGGGATGATGCTCGCCCTCTCCGACGAGCGCGGCTGGACGACCGCCTGGCAGCGCCGGATTGACCGCCACGTCACCGCCGCCGGGTTGCCGTTTTTTGCGGCGCTGGTGATCCTGACGGTGGCGGCCATCACCAGCGGCAACAACCTCTTATACCTGGTCGTCAGCGGGCTGATCGCCGGGCTGGTGGTGTCGGGAGCGGCGTCGGCGATG
Source organism: Terriglobales bacterium (assembly GCA_035573035.1). GTDB lineage: Bacteria > Acidobacteriota > Terriglobia > Terriglobales > SCQP01 > SCQP01. The sequence continues at coordinate 432 of DATNAC010000032.1, read as the reverse complement.
AACCTGAGCGGCATGGAGCTGAAGTTCCGGCTGCCGGAGGAGGTGTTCGCCTGTCGTCCGGCGGCGGTGGACTTCGAGCTGGTCAACGCCAAAGCCTACTGGCCGGCGTATGCGCTCACAGTGGGGGCCAGTGCGCAATCCATGGATAAGGCCACCCTGGAGGCCGAGCTCAGTCCCATCTACTTTGCCTACCTGCCGCGCCAGGCGGCGGTGAGCGGGACGGGCGAGTTGCTGTTCCCGCGGCGGGGACGCTTCACCAGCGCGGCGTTTGTGCTGGAGACCGCCTTCCCCTTCGGGCTGATGCGCAAACGGCGGCGCTTCGAGTCCTCGCGTCGCGATCCGGGCATCATCGTGTTTCCATCGCCGGAGATGGGGCTGGAGTTGCCGCTGGCGCGGCTGCGCGAGGGCAGCCTGCTGCCGCTGCCGCGGGTG
>DATNAC010000031.1:0-25969 GCA_035573035.1 Terriglobales bacterium | reverse complement strand
CTTGTTGTTCAATCGGTTGGGCACGCTCAACATTCAAGAGCTGCTGCGTCGCGCCGCGACCGCCTGGCCGGTCGGAGCGGGAGTGGCCGAGGCCGCGGCCTTCCTGCTGCTGCTGGGGGCGGTAGGCAAGTCGGCGCAACTGCCGCTGCAGACCTGGCTGCCGGATGCGATGGCGGGGCCGACGCCGACCAGCGCTCTGATCCACGCCGCGACCATGGTCACCGCGGGCGTCTACTTGATCGCCCGCACCCATACCCTGTTCGAGCTGGCGCCGGCGGCGCAGACGACGGTGGCGGGCATAGGGTTGGCCACGCTGCTGCTCGCCGGGTGCAGTGCGCTGGCGCAGAACGACATCAAACGCATCCTGGCGTACTCCACCATCAGCCAGATCGGATACATGTTCCTGGCGCTGGGCGTGGGGGCGTGGCCGGCGGCGATCTTCCACCTGGTGACGCACGCCTGCTTCAAGGCCCTTCTCTTCCTGGCGGCGGGCGTGGTGATCCAGGCCATGCACGAGGAGCACGACATCTTCAAGATGGGCGGGCTGCGCCACCGGCTGCCCGGGGCGTTCTGGTGCTTCGTCATCGCCGGAGCCTCGCTCGCCGGCCTGCCGCTGATCACCGCGGGGTTCTATAGCAAAGGTCTGATCATCTACTCCGCCTGGGCGAGCCCGGTGGGTTCGGCATGGCTGTGGGCGGGTGCGCTGCTGGGGGCCTTCCTGACCGCGCTCTACATCTTCCGGCTGATCTTCGTGGTGTTCTACGGCAGCGAGCGGCGCGCGCCCGCGCACTTTCCCGGACCGCGGATTCAGTGGCCGATGGCGGTGCTGGCGTTTCTCTCCATCGTCGCCGGGTTCATCAATCTGCCCCCGGTCTTGGGTGGCCGCGGCGCGCTCACCAATTTTCTCGCGCCCTCGCTGCCCGAGCTGAGCCTGGTGCACACCGGCTTGAGCGAGTGGGCTTCGGAGCTGGCCGCGGCCGCGGTGTTCTGCCTGGGCCTGTACCTGATCTACCTCTATAGCCTTCAGAATCCCGCGCGGAGCGATGCCCTGGTGGCGTCGCCGGCGGGGCGCGAGCTGCGCGCCTTCTGGCACGCCGACTGGGGTATGGACTGGCTGTACGACCGCATGTTCGTGCAGCCGGTGATCGCGGCCGCGCGTGCGGACCGGCATGACGCCGTGGATCAGATCTACGCCGGCATCGCCTGGCTGTGCCGCGCCGCCAACCGCGGCCTCAGCCGCACCGAGACCGGACAGGTGCGCCGCTACGCCGGCTGGATCGCCGCGGGGGCGGTCGTCCTTGTGGTCCTGGCGAGGTGGCGCTGATGATCCTGGCGTGGCTCCTCATCATCCTCGTCGTTGCGGGCGCATTGGCTGCGTTCACCGCGCGCTGGGGAGCGCTCGCGCCCCGGATCATCTCCCTGTCCGCGATCGCTCTCGACTTCGTGCTGACACTCGCCATCTGGATCGGCGCCGGCACCGGGCCGCATGCCGGACAATGGCTGCGCGAGTTCGACGTGTCGTGGGTTCCCGCCTTCGGCATTCACTTCCATTTGGCGCTGGACGGGCTGAGCCTGCTCCTGCTGCTGCTCACCTTGGTGCTGGGCATGGCGGCGGTGCTGGCCTCGTGGCGCGACATCCAGACCAGCGTCGGGTTCTTCCACCTCAACCTGTGCTGGATTCTGGCCGGCATCGCGGGCGTGTTCCTGGCGATGGACCTGTTCCTGTTTTACTTCGCCTGGGAGCTGATGCTGGTGCCGATGTTCTTCCTGATCGCCATCTGGGGGCACGAGCGCCGGCAATATGCCGCGGTAAAGTTTTTTCTCTTTACCCAGTTGAGCGGGCTGTTGATGTTGATCGCGATCCTGGCGCTGTACCTGGCCCACCACGCCGCGACCGGGGTCTATACCTTCGAGTATTCGGCCTTGCTCGCGACGCCGCTGCGGCCGGGCGTGGCCATGGCCATCATGCTGGGCTTCTTCGCCGCCTTTGCGGTGAAGCTGCCGATGTTTCCCTTCCACACCTGGCTGCCGGACGCGCACACCGAGGCTCCGACCGCGGGCAGCGTGATTTTGGCGGGGCTGATGCTCAAGACCGGCGCCTATGGTCTGCTGCGTTTCGTGCTGCCCTTGTTTCCCGGCGCGGCGCGCGCCTTCGCGCCCTGGGCGTTGGTGCTGGCGGCCATCGGCATTCTCTATGGCGGGCTGCTTGCGTACGCGCAGACCGACATCAAACGGCTGGTGGCCTATACCAGCGTGAGCCACATGGGCTTCGTGCTGCTCGGGGTGTTCGCCGCCGCTTTGGCCGTGCCGGGCAGCGGGGCGGCGCACTGGGCACTGGAGGGCGTGGTGCTGGAGATGCTGTGCCATGGCTTCGCCACCGGGGCGCTGTTCGTGATTGCGGGCTTTTTGCAAGAACGGCTGCATACGCGCGAGATGGGCCGGATGAACGGGCTCTGGGAGGTGATGCCGCGCCTCGGCGGCGCCGGGCTGTTCTTTGCGCTGGCCGCGGTCGGACTGCCCGGGCTCGGCAACTTCGTGGCTGAGTTCCTGATCCTGCTGGCCGGCTTCCAGGTGAACGTGGGGGTAACGGTGGCGGCGGCGATCGGGATCCTGGTCTCGACCTTCTACGGCGTCGAGATGGTGCAGCGCGCCTTCCACGGCCCCAACCGGCACGGCTGGCAGGTGGCGGATCTGCGTTGGCGCGAGGCGCTGGTGTTGGCGCCGATGATGGTGGCGCTGCTCTGGCTGGGCCTGTATCCCCGCCCGGTGATCCGCACCGCGGCGGCCAGCTTGCAGGCGATCGAGCAGCGCACTGGAGGAACGCAATGATGCCCGCGCCCCTGCCCTGGACGGCGCTCGCGCCGCTCATCGTCCTGGCCGGCAGCGCGGTCGTCGTGATGGCGGTGATTGCGTTTCACCGCGGCCACCGGCTGACCTTGGCGCTGACGCTGATCGGCCTCGGCGCCACGCTGGCGCTGCTGCCGGCGGCGGCGCGGGCGCCGCGGGCGGCCACCTCGCTGCTCACGGTGGATGGGTTCGCGCTGTTCTTCATCGGCCTCGCGGCCGCGGCGGCCTTGGTGGTGGCGCTGCTGGGATACGACTACCTCAGCCGCCAGGAGGTACGGCGCGAGGAGTTCTATATCCTGCTGTTGGTGGCGACGTTGGGAGCGGCGACGCTGGCCGCGGCCAGCCACCTGGTGTCGTTCTTTCTGGGGCTGGAGATTCTCAGCGTCAGCCTCTACGGTCTCAACGCTTACCTGCACCGGCAAGCGCTGCCGCTGGAGGCGGGGATCAAATACCTTGTGCTGGCCGCCTCCTCGGCGGCGTTTCTGCTCTTTGGCATGGCGCTGCTCTACGCCGCCACCGGAACCATGAGCTTCGCAGGGCTGGCGGGCGCCTTGCCCGCGGCGCCAACCAGCCTGGTGCTGCCGGGAGCGATGTTGGTTCTGGTGGGGGTGGGGTTCAAGCTTGGGCTGGTTCCCTTCCATCTCTGGACGCCGGATGTGTACCAGGGCGCGCCGGCACCGGTCGCGGCGTTTATCGCCACCGCGTCGAAGGCGGGGGTGTTCGCGGTGCTGCTGCGTTTCTTCTACCTTGCCGGCGGCAGCCACTCGCAGCGGGCGATGCTGGCGATTACGGTCCTGGCGATTGCCTCGATGGTGGGCGGCAATCTGCTGGCGCTGCGGCAGCGCAACCTGAAGCGGCTGCTGGCCTACTCCTCGATCGCCCACATGGGCTATCTTCTGGTCGCGCTCGAAGCGGCCAGTGCTTCGCGGGCCATGGCCGCGGCGGCGGTGGGATTCTACTTCCTGGCCTACTTCATCACCACCTTGGCGGCGTTCGGGGTGATCTCGCTGCTCTCCAACGGGGCGGGCGAACCGGCCGATGTGGAGGATTACCGCGGCCTCTATTGGCGCCGCCCCTGGCTGGCGCTGGTGTTGACGGCGATGCTGCTGTCGCTGGCCGGGATCCCGCTAACCGCGGGATTCCTGGCGAAGTTCTATGTGGTCGCCGCCGGCGCCGCCGCCACGCTCTGGCTGCTGTTGTTGGTGCTGGTGGTCACCAGCGTGATCGGGCTGTTCTACTATCTTCGCGTGGTGGCGGCGGTTTTCGCCGCACCCGGCGCCGCGCCCGCTCTGGCGCTGACGCGGCCGTTGGCATGGAGCGGGGGCTGTGTGCTGGGCGTGCTGCTCGCCGCGCTGATCTGGATCGGCGTCTACCCACAGCCCTTCCTGCATCTGGTGCTCAGCTTGCCGCTGCGATAATGACGGGATGACTCTTGAGCATCTCGCGCCTCTTCCCGGCAATCGTTGCTTCGGGTGCGGCGGGGCCAACCCGCGCGGGCTTCAGTTGCGTTTCGAATTGGACCACGAGCATCGGCGTATCCGGTCGCGGCTGCGGCTGAGCGAGGACTTCCAGGGCAGCCACCGCATGGCGCACGGCGGCATCATCGCGCTGCTGCTGGATGAGGCCATGGGCAAGCTCAACCGCCTGCACAACGTCCGCGCCGTGACCGCGGAGATGACGGTCGAATACTTGCGCCCGGTGCCGGTGGAGGAGGAGATCGAAATCGTGGCTGAAGAAGTGGCACGGGAGGGGCGGAACCTGCTCCAGCGCGGGGAGATCCGCGGCGGCGACGGCAAGGTGCTGGCGCGGGCGCGGGCGCGCTTTGTGGCCATTGCCGAGCGTGAAGCCGCCAGCTGACGCTCCTGCCCTCACACCGCGTGCGTGGCTTCCGGGCTGGTCCAGCGCCAGTCGCGGATTTCCGGAGCGTCCTGGAAGTGTTCGTGGCTGTAGGCCACCGCATCGCGGATGGCGGCGGCGCAGGCGTCCATCAGTTCCTGTTTGCGCGGGCTGTCGGGCAGGGCGCGGCGGATGGCTTCGCGCGCCAGGTCGTAGCGCGACATGCCGTTGAGCACCACCATGTCGAACGGCGTGGTGGTGGTTCCCTGCTCTCGAAATCCCCGCACATGGAAGCGCTCGGCGTGAGGCCGGCCGTGGATAACCCCGTGTACCGCGCGCTGGTAACCGTGAAAGGCAAAGATCACATGCTTGGACAAGGTAAAGAGTTCCACAAAGCGGTCATCGCTCAGCCCGTGAGGGTGCTCCTCCGGTGGAAACAGGCACATCAGGTCGACGACGTTGACCAGACGCAGACGGAGTTGCGGCGCGTTGTGGCGTAGCCACCAGGCCGCAGCCACGGTCTCGAGGGTGGGGATGTCGCCGCACGCCGCAAGCACCACGTCCACCTCTCCGGCACCCGGGGTGCCCGCCCACCCCCACACCGACGCGCCGCGGCGGCAGTGTTCCGCCGCGCCCTCGGCGTCGAGCCACTGCAACTGCGGCTGCTTGTCGATCACGATCAGGTTGACGCAGTCGCGCGAGCCGAAACAGTGGTCGGCCACGGCCAGGAGGCAATTGGCGCCGGGCGGAAAGTAGATGCGGGCGACGGTGCCGCGCTTGGAGAGCATCACGTCAATCAGTCCCGGCCCCTGATGGCTGAAGCCGTTGTGGTCATTGCGCCAGCAGGTAGACGTGAGCAGCAGGTTGAGCGACGCGAGCGGAGCGCGCCATTCCAGATCGAGCGCCGTTTCGAGCCACTTGGTGTACTGCACGATCATCGAGGCCGGCACCATGGCGAACGCTTCGTAGGTAGCGAACAAGCCATGGCGGCCGGTGAGCAAATAGCCTTCCAGCCAGCCTTCGCACAGGTGCTCGCTCAATACCTCGAAGACACGGCCGTGCGGGCCAAGGTGGTCGTCGATTTCCAGAATCGGCAGGCCGAAGCGGCGTGGAGAGGCATCGAGGACCGCACCCAGACGATTGGAGGCGAGCTCGTCCGGACAGAAGATCAGGAAGTTGCCGGCATTGGCCGGATCGGCGACGAGGTCGCGCAGGAATCCGCCGAGCACGCGGGTGGACTCGTGCCGCTCGACCGCGGGCTGCTCCACCGGCAGGGCGTAGCGCCGCCACTCCGGTTGCCGCAGCGGACGCAGCAGCCTGCCCCCGTTGGCGTGCGGGTTGGCGCCCATGCGGCGGTCGCCGCGCGGCGCCAGCTCGCGCAACTCGGAGCGCGGGGCGCCATTCGCATCGAATAATTCCTCCGGCCGGTAGGAATGCATCCAGCGCTCCAGCGCGTCGAGTTGCGCGGGGTCTTCGCGCACCGCGGCGAGCGGCACCTGGTGAGCGCGGAAGGTCCCTTCGATGGGCTCGCCCGCCCATTGCTTGGGACCGGTCCAGCCCTTGGGAGAACGCAGCAGGATGATGGGCCAGCGCCAGGAGGAGGCGCGTCCGCGCCGGCGCAGCAGCGCGTCGTGGCACTGTTCCAGAACCGCGGCGAACTTCTGGTGCATGCGGTCGGGATCGTCGCCCGCCACCAGGTGGGGCTCGTAGCCCAAACCCCCAAAGAACTCGAACAGGCGCGCGTCGGAGGTGCGTGCGTCCACGGTGGGGCTGGCGATCTTGTACCCGTTCAGGTGCAGGACGGGCAGCACCACGCCGTCGCGCTCGGGATCGAGGAAGTCCACGCTTTTCCAGGAACCCGCCAAGGGTGCGGTCTCGAACTCGCCGTCCCCCACCACCGCCACGGCGAGCAGATCGGGATTGTCGAGGACGGCCCCGAAGGCGTGCGTGAGAACATATCCCAGCTCGCCTCCTTCGTGGATTGAGCCCGGCGTGGGCACGCTCACGTGGCTGGGAATGCCGCCGGGAGTCGAGAACTGGCGAAACAGCCGGAGCAGGCCGGGTTCGTTCTGGGTGATGGCGGGATAGATTTCGGTGTAGGTTCCTTCCAGATATACATTCGCCACCACCGCCGGGCCGCCGTGGCCGGGGCCGGCGAGGAAGATCGCGTTCACGCCGCGCTGCCGGATCAGCCGGTTGAGATGAAGATAAACAAAGTTGAGGCCGGGCGAGGTACCCCAATGTCCCAGCAGCCGCGGTTTGATGTGCTCCGGCAACAAGGGCTGGCGGAGCAGTGGGTTGGCCTGCAGATAAATCTGCCCCACCGTGAGGTAGTTGGCGGCGCGCCAGTAGCCCTGCAGGGCCTGGAGCTCGCCGGTGCTGAGCGGCCCCAGCGCCGCGCCGGCCGGTTCCGGGGCCGGACCCGGCACCGCGCTCGAGACGGCTGGGTCGAAATGAAAGGTGGCAGCCAGGGTACTCATGGGGTGCTCCTCGCCATGGCGGCGGCGGTGTGGCGGGCGATCATGCGGTCTTCGTCGGTCGGGATCACACGGAGGGCGGCGGGGGTAACGCCGGCCCACTCCATCCCGTATGAGATGCGCTCGCGGATATAGCCGGAGTTCTCGCCGATGCCGCCGGTAAAGACCAAGGTCTCCACCCCGCCCAAAACCGCCGCGAGGGCTCCGAGGTGCTTGCGCGCCTGGTACACGAACAGATCTACGGCCAGCGCGGCGCGCGCGTCCGAAAGGCGGAGTTGGAGCAGGCGCTCCATATCGCCCGTGGTCTCGGAGACACCCAGCAGGCCGGCTTCATGGTTGAGCGTCTGGTTCAGCGTATCGGGGTCTTCCTTACCGGCGTGCAGCAGGGCTACCAGCGCCCCCGGATCGAGATCGCCGGCGCGGGTGGACATCACCAGTCCGCCAAGCGGCGAAAAGCCCATGGTGGTTTCCACGCTTTGGCCTCGGCGGATGGCGGTCAGGCTGGCGCCGTTGCCGAGGTGGGCGATGATCACGCGGCCTGCGGCTGCCGCGGGATCGGAGGCGCGAAGCGCCCCCAATACGTACTCGCAGGAGAGGCCGTGGTAGCCGAAGCGTTCGAGGCCGAGCGCACGGGCACTCGCCGGCAGCGGCAGAACTCGCGCCACCGGGGGCAGCGTGCGGTGAAAGGCGGAGTCGGAGCAGCCGATTTGGACTGCCTTCGGCCATATCGCGGATACGGCCTCGATGGCGGCGATGGCCTGCGGCAGATGGTCGGGGGCATTGACGGCGGCGGCGCGCAAGTCCGCCAGCGCGGCGGCGTCGAGCCGCCGGGGCGTATCCCAAGCCCTACTACCAATCACCAGGCGGTGACCCGCCGCCTCGGGCGCCGGCCAGCGTTGCAGCACCGCCCGTAGTGGCGCGGTGAAGGCGGCCACATCCGCCAGTTGCTTGGCGTTGGCCTGCTCCTCGAGGGTTTCCTGACCCGGGTCCCCGGTCCGGTAAACCGCCGCTTTCATACTTGACGAGCCGGTATTGATAGTCAGAACGCGCAGCTGGGAAACCCCCTGCCCGTTGGATGCGCCTGCCGGCTACACGACCAGGTTGGCCTGCATCACGGTAACCGCTTGCCCACCCAGAATGACGCGGTCGCCTTCCAGACGCAGCCGCAGGACACCGCCGCGGGCCGAGGCCTGGTAGGCGGTCATCTCTTGCTTGCCGAGCTTGGCGCCCCAGTAGGGGGCGAGCGCGGTATGGGCGGAGCCGGTAACCGGGTCCTCGTCCACGCCGGAGCCGGGGGCGAAAAAACGGGAGACGAAGTCGAACTCGGTTGTAGCCGAAGGCGCCGTGACCATGACCCCGCGAACCGGCAACCGGCGCAGCGCGGTGAAATCGGGACGGAGGCCGCGCAGCACTTCCTCGCTCGCCACCTCGACCAGATAATCGAAGGCGTTGCGCGCGACCGCGCGGGGCGACTGGACACCCAAGGCGGGCAGCAGTTCCGGCGGCGGCGGGACCGGCTCGGCCAGCTTGACCGGGAAGTTCAACTCGATCCAGTCGCCGCTCCGGTCGGCGGTGAGCAGGCCGCTGCGCGTGTGAAAGCGGGCCTGGCGCCCGGGCGGCAGGTGGCCGTCTTCCCAGAGAACGTGGGCACTGGCCAGGGTGGCGTGTCCACAGAGGTCCACCTCGACCGCGGGCGTGAGCCAGCGCAGGTCGAACTCGCCGTCGCGCGCTGTCAGGAAGGCGGTCTCGGACAGGTTCATCTCGCGCGCCACGTTGCGCAGCCACGCCTCGGCGCGCGGCGCGGGCAGCACGCAGACGGCGGCGGGGTTGCCGCCAAAGGCGGCACTGGTAAACGCGTCCACGGTCACGATGCGGATGGCCATATCCAAACCTTAACAAACCCGGCGGGGCGGCGGGCAGGCTACAATACCGGCCATGCGCTTCGTTGTCCGCATTGCCGGTTGCGCCCTGCTGACCGCCGGCGTCCTTGGCCAGTCCCCAACTGCCAAGCCGGCACCCGATGCCATTGCGGTGCGCCGCTATTTGGACGCACACCAACAAGAATTGACGACGCGTTTCTCGGCCCTGCTGGCCATCCCCAATCTCGCCGCGGACACGCCGAACATCGAGCGCAACGCCGCTGCCATTGAGGCTTTGTATCAGGCCGCCGGAGTGCACACCGAACTGCTGCGCCTGCCGGGAGCGCCCCCGGTGGTCTATGGAACCCTGGACGCGCCCGGGCCGGGCCCACGCCCCACGATCACGTTTTACGCGCACTACGACGGCCAACCGACGCGCGCCGCCGATTGGCGGATTCCTCCGTTCCAGCCCGCGGTCCACGACGGGCGCATCTGGGCCCGTTCGGCGGGCGACGACAAGGCGGCGGTCTTTGGGTTCGCCGCGGCGCTGGAGGCGCTGCGCGCCAGCCACATGGCCCCCAGCGTAAACCTGCGGTTCTTTCTCGAGGGCGAGGAGGAGGCCGGCTCGCCCCACCTCGCCGCCTACCTCCGCACTTACGCCAACCAGCTGCACACCGATGCCTGGATCCTCTGCGACGGACCGGTACACCAGAGCGGACGCATGCAGGTCTTTTTCGGCGCGCGCGGCGTCACCGACATGGACATCACCGTGTACGGCCCCAACCGCGCGCTGCATGATGGGCATTACGGCAACTGGGCACCCAACCCCATCGCCATGCTGACGCGGTTGCTGGCGGGTATGCGCGACGACAACGCGCGGATCCTGATCCCCGGCTTTTACCAGGACGTGCGGCCGCTCAGCGCCGCCGACCGCGCCGCGATCGCCGCCCTGCCGCCCTACGACGCCACCCTGGCAGGCATCCTCGGGTTGGGACACACCGAAAACGCGCCCGCCACCCTGGCGGAACAGATCGCCCAGCCGGCGCTCAACATCCGCGGCTTCCAGGGCGGGTTCGTCGGCAGCGCGGCGGCCAACGCCATCCCCACCCAGGCCGAGGCGTCGCTGGATTTCCGCCTGGTGCCGGACCAGACGCCCGAGCACGTGCAGGCCGAAGTTGAGGACTACATGCGCCGCCAAGGCTACTTCCTTGTGCGCACGCCGCCCGACGATGCCACCCGGCGTGCGCACCCCAAGGTGGCGCTGGTGGTTTGGGGTGCGGGCTATCCGCCGGCCCGGGTTCGGCTCGATTCGCCCATCAGTTATCTGGTTACGTCGCTGGTCGAGCGCGCCCTGGGCAACCGCATCGTGCAGTTGCCGATCATGGGCGGCAGCATCCCCATGTATTTATTCCAGGGCGGCGAGAACACGCCGGTGATCGGGGTGCCGATCGCCAACTTCGACGACAACCAGCACGCCGCCAACGAGAACCTGCGGCTGGACTATCTGTGGAACGGGATCGTCGTCTACGCGTCGCTCTTCCACAATCTTGGCGGCCAATAATGGTCAGCGACAGCCATAGGTGTCGAAGAGATCGCCGGCGCGGCCATGGGGCTGGCGGGCCATGATCGCCCGCACCTGGTCCGGTGTCACCAGGGCGGTGCCGGGCTGATAAGCGACGCACTGGGCGGCGGCTATCCGCGCGGCCAGGCGGCGGAGCTCCAGCGGCGTGGCTTCGCCCGCCACCGCATAGCCGTGCCAGGGCGGACCGTAGGCGGGAAAGAGTACTTCCGGTGAACCGTCGTCCAACAGCAGGAGCGGCTGCGTCCGGGGCGGGTTCGCCATGGTGAAGCGCTGCCAAGCCGCGGCGTCCGCCGGGCGCGCCCACAAACCGGCGGTAGCGGCACTGGGCTGTTCGGTGCGCCAGCGGTGCAGGCACTCGCGCACGCTGGATGCGATGCCGCAGAACGACAGAAGGGCCAGGCCCCAGCAGAGCAGGACATGGCGTCGCGGTCTGGACGAGGGAAAAACCGCCACGCCTGCCGGGGCAAGAAAGAAGTACTCGGGGTACAAGTACTTCCAACTGAAGAAGACGCCGATGAAGGCCAGGGTGCCGGCCAGGCAGGCCCAGGCCGCGGTCCAGCGCATCCAGGCGGGAGAGCCGGCGCGGGGTGGCGTTCCAAAAGTGAGCAGCAACACCGCCAGTGAGAGGATGCTGAGTGCCCACGCGGCCAGCGGCGTGCCGAAGTAATACGGGACGAGGTGCATGCCGGGCAGGAAATAGGGGTTATCCCAGCGCGTAAAAAAAGAATAGTGCCGGGCTTGGTGATTCAGCATTCCGGGTAGAGGCGAGAGCAGGGTCAGGAACTCCGGGAAGCCGAGCCACACAATCAGGACGAGGATCAATCCGGCCAGCGCCAGCGCGGGCGTACGCAGCGATGTCATCAGCCGCCGCCAACGGTCGGCCGAGGGTACCTGGGTCTCGGGGGTCAGCATCGCCACCAACCAAAAGGCCGCGAAGCAAGCGCTCAAGACCACCGCCATGCTCGGCTTGACCAGAATGCCGGCGGCGCAGCAGAAGAGCGCCGCCCGCGGCGCTTCGCCTGACCAGCAGAGCAGTGCCAGCAGAAGCACCACCGGCTCCAGTTCGTAGATCGGCACCCAAAAAAGAGTCAGGCATGTGACCGCCACCACCGCCGTCAGGAGCGCGGACGGAGCCGGTGCGAGGCGGCATCTCCAGATGAAGCCGGCCGCGACCATGGCGAGGGCGAAGGAGGCGAACAAGCCAAGCAGCGTAAATGCGCGGGCGGGACTGCCCGGCAGCCACAAGCTCAGGCGCTGCACCGCCAGGATCAGCGGGCCGTAGGGAAAAGAAAAACCCCACTGACCAGACCGCGCCAGGAGCGTCGCGGCCAAGCTGGCGCTGGCATCGCCGGCCAGAAGATTGTGGAAATCCGCCCTCAGGGGAAGCGACAGAAGGGCGCCGCCGACGCCGGCGGCCAGCGGCAGACCCGCCCAAATTCGCGAGGCGCTTGGGGAGCGCGGCAAAGCCACGGCGCGCGGTTCCTCCTGACTGAGCGGCATGAGCGGGTAGTATAGCGCCGGCAGTACCGGCATCCGCTACACTGGGAACACCGTCATGCCCAGCTCGCAATTGTCGCTGCTTGCCCGCCAGCTTCGGGGGTCAACGATCCTTGGCATCGCGGACGAGATTCGCGCGCTCGTCGCCCAGGGACAGAAGATCCTGAACCTCACCGTGGGCGACTTCAACCCGAAAGAATTCCGCATCCCGAAGGAGCTGGAGGATGCCGCGGTCGACGCGCTGCGGGCAGGAGAGGCCAACTACCCGCCGCCCATCGGAATCGAGGCAATGCGCCGGGCGGTGTGCGGCTTCTATGCGCATCGCGGCGGACGCGAGGTCAAGATCGAGTCGGTGTTGATCGCGGGCGGGGCCCGGCCCCTGATCTACTCGCTGTATCGCGCGCTGGTGGATCCCGGTGACCGCGTGGTGTTCGGTACACCGGGCTGGAACAACGAGTACTACTGCGACATGGTCGGCGCGGAGCAGGTGCGGGTGGCCTGCGGAGCGGAGACCGGCTTTCTGCCCACCGCCGCGGCGCTACGGCCGCATTTGCCTGGGGCGCGGCTGTTAGCCCTGAACTCGCCGCTCAACCCCACCGGGACATCGTTCAGCTCCGAAGCCCTGGGCGAGATCGGCGACGCGGTGCTCGAGGAGAACGGACGCCGCGGACCGACCGAACGTCCGCTGTATCTATTCTTCGACCAGGTCTACTGGATGGTGACCACCCCGGGGACGGTCCATTACGACCCTCTGGTCCTGCGTCCGGAGCTCGAGCCTTACCTGGTCACGGTGGATGCGATCTCGAAAGCCTTCGCGGCCACCGGGCTGCGGGTGGGTTGGGCGATGGCCTCCCCGTCGCTGACCCAGAGCTTGAACAATATCAACGGGCACATCGGGGCGTGGGCGCCGCGGCCGGAGCAGCTCGCCGCCGCCCGTCTCCTGGCCAACCACGCCGCCGTGGACCGCTATATAGAGGTCATGCGCCGGGAGGCGGCCGCGCGGCTGGATACGATTTACTTGGGCCTGCAGGAGATGCGGAAGTCGGGGCTACCGGTGGATTGCCTCCGGCCCCAGGGAGCGATTTACGCCAGCGCTCAGTTCGCCTTGCGTGGCCGGCGCACGCCCGAGGGCAACACCCTGAGCAATGAGGACGACATCCGGCGGTATCTGCTCCAGGCGGCGGGAGTGGGGGTGGTGCCTTTCTCCGCGTTTGGCGCGAGCGGCGACGAAGGGTGGTTCCGGCTCTCGATCGGAACCGCCTCGGTGGCGCAACTGGAAGCGCTGATGCCGCGGCTTCAGGCTGCCGTCGAGCGGTTGCAATAATCCTCCCGGCGGCAGGTGTATACATTATAATGGGCGCGTTCGGCCCACGCGGCGGGAGGAACTATGGCCAAGGATTGGACACGGCGGCAGTTTGTCAGCTCGGTAGCGGCGGGGGCGGTGACACTGCCTTTCGCCGGACGGCATGCGGTGGCGGAAGCGCTCCGTCCCTGGCAGCAGCGCCCGGCCCGGGGACCGATGGCGGATGCGATCACCCCGGCGGTGGCGCCGTTTCCCATGACCCAGGTGCGGCTGCGCGAGGGCATGTTCATGGACATGATGCAAGCCAATCGCGCCTACCTCATGTCGCTGCCGAATAACCGCTTGGCCTACAGCTTTCAAGTCACGGCCGGCCTGACGCCGACGGGGCAGCCCTACGGCGGTTGGGAGCAGCCCGGCCCGGCCGACGGCCATCCCCTGCGGGCGGCGGAACTGCGCGGTCACTTTACCGGAGGCCATTATCTCTCCGCCTGCGCGCAGCAGTATGCCGGCGCGGGCGACGAGGAGATCAAGGCCAAGGCCGATGGCCTGGTCAAGCTGCTGGCGGAGTGCCAAACCCGGAACGGCAACGGCTACCTCTCGGCCTTCCCGGTGGAAGAGTTCGACCGTCTGCGCGCCGGTGTTCCGGTTTGGGCGCCCTTCTACACGCTGCATAAGATCATGGCCGGCCTGCTCGACATGTATGTGCTGACCGGCAACCAGCAGGCGTTGGAAGTGGACGTCGCCCTCGCCAACTGGGTGTCGCAGTGGGTGGGTCCGCTCTCGGACGCCACCATGCAGCGCGTGCTCAACGAGGAGTACGGCGGCATGGGCGAGGTGCTGTACAACTTGGCGGCCGTCACCGGCAATCGCGGCTACATCAGCCTGGGGCACCGCTTCGACAAAGCGGTATTCTTCGATCCGCTCGCGGCGCAGCGCGACGAGTTGAAGGGACTGCACGCCAACACACACATCCCACAGGTGATCGGAGCCGCGCGCGCTTACGAGCTCACCGGCGACGCACGCTCGCGCACCATCGCCCAGTACTTTTGGAACGAGGTGGTCGCCAACCGTACCTACTGCACCGGCGGCACCAGCAACGGCGAGCATTGGGAAGAGAACACCGGCACGCTCAACCTCTCTACTTCGACCGAGGAGTGCTGCTGCGGCTACAACATGCTGAAGCTCACCCGGCACATCTTCGGTTGGGACGGCGACCCGCGCGCCATGGATTACTACGAGCGCACGCTGTTCAACAGCCGCCTGGGCACGCAGGACAAGAATGGGATGCTGATGTACTTCCTCTCGCTGGCGCCGGGGGGATGGAAGACGTTCGGGACGCCGGACCAGTCATTCTGGTGCTGCTACGGCACCGGGGTGGAGGAGTACTCCAAACTCGCCAACACCATTTATTACCACGACGCCGGCGGCGTCTACGTGAACCTGTTCCTCGCGAGCGACCTGGATTGGAAAGAGCGCGGCCTCAAGCTGCGGCAGGAGACCGCCTTCCCGGTGCAGCAAGGAACCAAGCTGACGGTGAGCGCGGCCAAGCCGGTGACCATGGACATCAGCCTGCGCATCCCCTACTGGGCCGACGGCGGCTCGGTAAAGGTGAACGGCGAGACGCTCGATACCTTCGCTTCGCCCAGCAGTTATCTGAAGATTCGGCGCGCGTGGAAAGAAGGCGACACGATCGAGCTGAGCCTGCCGATGAAGCTGCACGTGGCGGCGATCAACACGCCCCTCCCGGCCGACCAACAGAATTATGGTTATGGCAGCCGGCGCAACGTACCGACCGAGACCTTGCAGGCTCCGATGTATGGCCCGCTGGTGCTGGCTTCGCGTTTGGGCAAGGAAGGCTTGACCGAGAAGATGATCTCCGGGTTCGAGTCGCCGCGGCTGCGTCCGGGCGCGGCGCCGGAATTAACCGCGCCCGGCGGCGAAATGACCGCGGCGCTGGAAGCCGGCGGCGGGCCGCTGGAGTTTAAGACCAAGCAGCCCATGAACGGCCAGATCCAACCCACCACGTTGTCGCCGCTGTACCAGGTAATGGACGAACGCTTCGCGGTGTACTGCAAGGTGGACCGGCCGCCGCTGAGCGGTCGCGGGCGGGGCGGCGCGGCCAGTTAATTTACCGCGGCAGCCTAGAAGTGGTCTCATGATTGGTGCCAAACTCTACGCGAATGGATCGTGTGCGGCTTTTTCCCCAGAAAAAGCCGCATCCAGCTCGCCCCAGGCGGCCTGCTGCGGCATTATGAGACCACTTCTAGTGTAGTGCGTCACAAATAGCAGGCATTATGCCAATGCCCCGTATGCGACTTTTCCCCAAGAAAAGTCGCACGCTTTCGCCCGAAATTAAACGTCATTCTGTGTGACGCACTACACTAGCCGCGAGCCTGGCGCAGTGCGGCGGCGGCGGCGTAGCTGGCTACCAAGTCGCGCAGGGCCTCGAAGCGGATGGGCTTGGTCATGTGGGAGTCGAAGCCGGCTTCGCGGGTGAGACGCACGTCGCCTTCCTGACCGAAACCCGTGAGGGCGACGCCGCGCAGGTCGGAGGAGCGGAGGCGGCGCATGATCTCGAGGCCGCTGCCGTCGGGCAAACCCAGGTCGCTGATGAGCAGGTCGAAGCCGCCGCCTTCGCCCTTCTCGATGGCTTCGCGCACGCTGGCGGCGGCTTGCACGTCGCATCCCATGGCCTGGAGCAGACGGGTCATGGCCAGACTGGTGTCGGCGTGATCCTCGACCAACAACACGCGCAGGCGGGCGGCGGCACGAGAGGCCTCGGAGGCGGCCGCGGGCGGCTTGGCCGGGGCGCGCCGCTCGGTAACCGGGAGCTCGACAGCGAAGCTGGCGCCGCGGCCGAGGCCCGGACTGGAGGCGGCCACCGTGCCGTGGTGCAGCTCGACCAGGGAGCGGGTAATGGCGAGCCCCAGGCCGAGGCCGCCGAGGCGGGGACTCTGCTCGGCCTGCTCGAAGGCTTGGAAGAGGCGGGGCAGCATGTCCGGGGCGATGCCGCGGCCGTTATCGCTCACCTCGACGCGCACGCCTCGGCCGTCGCTGACGTTGGCGGTGCGCACCGCGATGGCCCCTTGCCCGGGCGTAAACTTGACCGCGTTGGAAAGCAGGTTGAGGAAAACCTGCTGCAGCCGGCCGGGATCGGCCCACACCAAGGGTTGCGCGGCGCGAAGACCGGCGGTGAGTTCCAGGCCCTTCCGGTCCATCTGGCTCTGTAAACTCGCGACCGCTTCGCGGATGGCCTCGTGCACATCCACCACGCTGCAGTTCAGCTCCATCTTGCCGTGCCCCACGCGGGTCAGGTCGAGCAGGTCGTCCACCAGGCGGGCCTCGGTCTCGATATTGCGGCGCACCATCCGCATGCTCTCGCGCACCGATTCGGGCAGCTCGGCGGTTTCGGCCAGGTAGCCGAGCTCGGCGAGGGCGGGGGCAAGCGGAGTGCGCAGCTCGTGAGACAGGTTGCTGAGGAACCGGTCCTTGGTCTGATTGGCGCGCTCGGCCAGATTCTTGGCCTCGCGCAGCTCCCGCAAGATGCGGTTCTGCTGGGTGATGTCGCGTGCGATCTTGGAGGCGCCGACAATGGCGCCGCTGCCGTCGCGGATGGGGGAAATGGAGACGGAGATATCGCGCAGCTCGCCCGATTTGGCGATGCGCACGGTCTGGAAGTGGTCCACCCGCTCGCCGCGCTGCAGCCGGGCCAGTATGGCGGGCTCCTCCTCCTGGCGGTCCGGCGGAATAATGATGTTGATGGGCCGCCCGATGGCCTCTTCGGCGGTCCAGCCGAAGATGCGCTCGGCACCGCCGTTCCAGCTACGGATGGTGCCCTCCAGACTCTTGCTGACGATGGCATCGTCGGAGCTCTCGATGATCGCCGCCAAGCGCGGCGCCGTGTTGGGATCGGAGACGGTCTGGCGCAGTTCCTGCAATTCGCGGCGCAGACGCGCGTTCTCCGCAGTCAACTCGTCAGGGCTCATAGATTCGAAGCGATGGCTTGACCGGTACGAATTGTCCTCAGTCTATCACCTGATTCCCGAAGCCTCGTACCCCTGCCCGCCAACCGCCGGTCCGCGGAAGCGTGCATGAATATGGATGCTATAAACGGCCACCAGGGAGACGGCAAAGATGTTGGCGATCCAGGCGGCGCGCAGGGCGTAAGCGCCGGCGGCGGCGTTATGGACGGTCAGACTGTAGTGGGGATCGAGGCTGGAAGGCAGCAAGTCCGGGTAGAGGGTGGCGGCGGCGGCGCCGATCAGACCGAGGATAACCAGGGAGGAGCCGGCAAACCCGCGGCGGGCCGGCGCCCGCCACGCCACCAACCAACCGGCAAGGGCAGCGGCGGGCAGAAGCAAGGCGAGCGGGTGGCGCTCGAAGTTCTCCAGCACCGCGGGGCGGAGGCGCAGGGTGGCGGCGGTGGCGGCGAGGCCGAGCCCGGCCGCCACCCACGCCAGAATCCGGGCGAAGCGGCGGGCGCGCTCGGCGTGGGCACCGGCGCTTTTGCCGCGGATGAACTCCGCGCCGTGCCAGGCGAGCACCACCAGGCTGAGCAGCCCGACCAGCATGGCGTAGGGGTTGAGCAAGAGTGCGAAGCTTCCCTGGAAGTACCCATCCGGGCCAACCGGCAGGCCGCGCACCAGGTTTCCGAGCGCTACGCCGAGCAGGAGGGCAAGGAGCAGGCTCGCGAGGGCGAACACGGCGTCCCAAAATTCGCTCCAGAGCGGGTGGGAGATCTGATGGCGGAACTCGATGGCGACGCCGCGCAAAATGAACAGCCAGAGGACCACCATCAACGCCAGATAAAAGCCGCTGAAGGCCGCGGCGTAGAGGCGGGGAAAGGCGGCAAAGATCATACCGCCCGCGGCGATGAGCCACACCTCATTACCGTTCCAGACCGGACCGATGGCCTGGAAGTGCACGCTGCGCTCGGTCGGCGTCCGCGCCAGACCGAGATGGAGCGCGCCCACGCCCAGGTCGTAGCCGTCGAGCACGGCGTAGACGGCAAGCATGGCGGCGAGCGTCCAGAACCAGAGGGTGCTCACGCCGCCGCTCCTTCCACCGGCTCGGGGCCGCTGGCGATGACGCGGCCGACAAGCAAGAGATAGAGGAGCGCCAGCAGCAGGTAGAGGCCGGCGAAGCCGAGCAGGGTGAAAACGGTTTCGCCGGCCGAGACGTTGGGTGATACCCCCTGGCTGGTGCGCAACAGCCCGTAAATAATCCAGGGCTGGCGCCCCACTTCGGCCACAATCCAACCGGCTTCGTTGGCGATCAAGGGAAAAGGCGCGGCGAGCAGCAGCATCCACAGATACCAGCGGCTGCGGAAGAGCCGATCGCGCGGCAGCAGCGCCGCGCCCAGCCCCATGAGGGCGATGAAGAGCGTCCCCAACCCGGCCATGATGTGGTAGGCGTAATAGGTGAGCTCAACCGGGGGCCAGAGGTCGCGCGGGATCTGGTCGAGCCCCTGCACCTTGGCGCCGAAGCTGCCGTAGGCGAGGAAGCTGAGCAGGCGGGGGGCCTCGAGCGGGTCGAGCAGGCGCCCGCGCTGGGTGTCGGGCATGCCCAGGATGGCGAGCGGCGCGCCCGCCTCGGTCGCGAACTCGCCCTCCATGGCGGCGAGCTTGACCGGCTGATATTGGGTCACGTTGTGACCGACGCCGTCGCCGGTGGGATAGAGCTGGAACAGGGCCAGGACCAGCCCCGCGGCCACGCCGACGCGCACGGCGTCGCAAGCGAATTCGCGGTGGCGGCCGAGCAGCAGGTAGAAGGCGCCCACCGCGCCGAGCAGAAACGCACCCGCCAGCAGGGCGCCGTTGATGACGTGGGCATACTGCCAGCCCAGATAAGGATTGAACAGCACCGCGCGCCAGGAGGTTAGCTCGAGCTGGCCGTTGGCGGCGGCACGGTAGCCGACCGGATGCTGCATCCAGGCGTTGGCGGCGGTGATGAAGTAGCCCGAAAGCAGCGCGCCGCCGGCCACGGCAAGCGAGGAGAGCCAATGCAGCCAGGCGGGTACCCGGCCGCGTCCGAAGAGCAAAACCCCGAGAAAGCCGGATTCCAGAAAGAAGGCGAACGTCCCTTCGAGCGGGAGCGCGAAGCCGAAGACGCCACCGGCAAAGGCGGAGAACTGGCTCCAGTTGGTGCCGAACTGGAATTCCAGCGGGATGCCGGTAACCACGCCGACGGCAAAGGTAAGCGCGAAAATGCGGGTCCAGAACTGGGCCGCGGCCCGGTAGCGCGGCGCGCCGGTGATGTAGGCGGCGGTGGCGTAGTAGGCCAGGAACACACCCAACCCCATGGTGATGATGGGGAACAGATAGTGAAACAGCAGGGTGAACCCAAACTGCCAACGGGCCGCCATCACCAGGGTGCTGTCCATCCTCCTCGATGCTACCTCACAACCTTGCGCATATTGACATTTGAGGATCGGCAAGGGCACTCTCACAGGTGCAACTCCCCCCAAAGGAACTACCATGCCGGCTTTTGCACGCTTGTTCTCGCTCCGCGGCCTTCGTGGCGCGGCTTTGGTCTTGCTGGCCGCCGCGGTGACGGCGGCGCCTCCGGCGCGAGCCCAGGGAGGCGGTGCCGCATCCCAGACCGCGGCCGGGCTGGCGCAGATGCGCTGGCGCTTTGTGGGCCCCTACGGCAATCGCGCGGCGGCGGCGGTGGGGGTGCCGGGAGATCCCGCCGTGATGTATGTGGGCGGGGCCTCGGGGGGCGTGTGGAAGACCGAGAACGGGGGCGTGGACTGGAAACCGGTGTTTGACGGGGTGACGAGCGCTTCCGCCATTGGGGCGCTGGCGATCGCGCCGTCGGCGCCGAACCAAGTTTGGGCGGGCACCGGCGAGACCTGGCTGATCCGGGCCTTCTATCCCATGGGCGACGGCGTCTACAAATCGGACGACGCCGGAGGGCACTGGAAGCACATGGGACTCGACGCCACCGGCCACATCGGACGCATCGTGGTGGACCCGGCCAACCCCAACCGGGTGTTCGTCTGCGCGCTGGGGCAGCTCTTCAAGGCGCAGCCGGAGCGCGGCGTGTACCGCACCGAGGACGGCGGCGCGACCTGGAAGCTGGTGCTGGGCCCCAACGAGGACACCGGCTGCTCGGGACTGGCCATGGACCCGGCCGATCCCAACACCCTGTACGCCGGTATGTGGCAGTTGCGGATTTATCCCTGGAAGATTGACAGCGGCGGCACCGCGGGTGGCATCTACGTCAGCCGCGACGGCGGCTCGACCTGGAAGCAGCTCTCCGGCCACGGCCTGCCCGCCGCCCCTCACGCCGTCGGCCATGTGGATGTCGAGGTCGCTCCCAGCAACCCCAACCACGTCTATGCGCTGGTGCAGGACACGCAACCCACGCTGTACAGCTCGACCGACAACGGCGCTACCTGGACCATGGTCAGCCACGACCACATGATGATGCAGCGCGACTCCTATTACGGCCGCTTCGGAATCGCGCCCAATGACGACAACCGGCTCTACTTCATGAGCCCCAACTACACCCTCTCGCTGGACGGCGGCAAAACCTTCGTCCGCCCCGGGGCGGGCAACGGTTTCGCCTCGGCGGGCGGAGATAATCACGACGTGTGGCTCGACCCGCGCGATCCGGGGCGCATCCTGGTGGCCAACGACGCCGGGCTGTCGGTGAGCCTGGACGGCAGCCGCAGCTTCGCCCATATGCGCCTGCCCTTCGCGCAGGTGTATCACGTCTCGACCGATAACGACATCCCCTACCACATTTTCGGCAACCTGCAGGACGCTTCCTCCTTCCGCGGGCCCAGCAACACGCTCTCCGGCGGCGGCCGCGGCGGCGGCATCACAGCCGGCGACTTCCAATCCGTGGGCGGATGCGAAAGCGGCTTCGCCACCCCGGATCCGGCCGACGCCAACATCGTGTGGTCGGGATGCTACGAAGGCGTGATCACCCGCATGGACATGCGCGACGGCCAGGTGCGGGACGTGAGCGTATGGCCGGACGTGGACGACGGATGGACGCCGGCGGACGTGAAGTACCGCTGGGATTGGACCATCCCGTTCTCGATCTCGCCCTTCGACCACAACCGCATTTACGTGGGCAGCCAGTATGTGCACGAGACCACCGACGGCGGCCAGACCTGGAAGACCATCAGCCCCGACCTCACCCTCAACGACAAAGCCCATGAGGGCGACTCCGGCGGCATCACCCGCGACAACCTCTACACCTACGACGCCGCGATCCTGTACTCGATCGAGGAGTCGCCCAAGCAGCAGGGCTTGATCTGGGCGGGAACCAACGATGGGCAGGTGAGCCTCACGCGCGACGGCGGCGCCCACTGGAAGAACGTCACCGCCGACATCCCCAATTTGGGGCCCATGGGCACCATCTGGAACATCGAGCCTTCGCCCTTCGACGCCGGCACCGCGTATATCACGGTGAACCGGGAACAGATGGGCGACTACAACGCCTACGTCTACAAGACCGCCGACTACGGCGCGAGTTGGAGCCTGATCAGCGCGGGCATCCCGCACTCCTACAACAGCTCGGCGCACTGCATCCTCGAAGACCCGGTCAGGAAGGGGATGCTATACCTGGGCACGGACAACGCGATCTACGTCAGTTGGGACGATGGCGGCCACTGGACCGAACTGAACAACAACATGCCCACAGCGCCGGTGTACTGGATCACCGTGCAGCCGCACTTCAACGACCTGGTGGTCGCGACCTACGGCCGCGGCGACTGGATCATGGACGACATTACCGCCCTGCGCGCCTACCAACCCGGCGGCGCCGCGCCGGTGCTCTATCCCCCGCGCCCCGCCTACCGTTTCCGCAGCGTCGGCGACGGACGCCTGAGCGAGCCCGGCGCGCGCGTGGTCGGACAAAACCCGCCCTACGGCGCCGACATCAACTTCTACCTGCCCGCGGCCGGGCGCGCCACCATCACCATCCACGACGCCGCGGGCGCGGTGGTCCGCACGCTGCCGGTGCGCGGCGCCGCCGGTCTCAACCGCGTCTGGTGGAACCTGCGCTATGACAACGGCAAGATGCCGCGCATGCTGGTGCCGCCGCCCGACGCTCCCTGGGTGCCCAACGGCCCCGAGGGATACCACATCCTCACCGGCATCATGATCCCCAACACCGTGACCGGGCCGCTGGCCATTCCCGGAACGTACTCGGTGACGCTCAGCGCCGGCGGACAGACGCTCCAGGCGCCGCTCGAGGTGCTGGCCGACCCGCACTCGCTGGGGACTCCGGCCACGATGCGCGCCGAGCTCGACTTCCAGCGCGAGCTGATCAACGAGATCGCCGCTACCTCGGACATGATCGAGCGGCTGGAGTGGGTGCGGAAACAAGCGGCCGAGATCGAGCAGCGCTACGCCGGCGACGCCGCCCACGCCGAACTGGTGGCCGCCGCCCGCAAACTCGCCAGCGGAGCCGTGGCCGTCGAGGGCAAGCTGATGGACATCCACCTCACCGACGGCAACGAGGACCTGAACCGCAACCCCAGCCAGCTCTACCAAAAACTCACCGCCCTCTACGACAAGGACGAAGCCGACCTCGGCCCCACCGCCAGCGAAACCGCGGTCAACGCCACCTTCAAGACCTGGCTGGCGAATTCCCAGGCCGCGCTCGCCGCCTTCACCACCCACGATGTGGCCGCGTTCAATGCATTGCTCAAATCCCAGGGCCTCACGCTGGCGGTGGAACCGTAAGGAGGAAAGCCGCGCCTGACGCCCTCGGGCGCGCGCCGGTCGGCTATGATGCGGCCATGGCAGTGCGACCGCCAAAACTCCTCAAGCCTAGTGGTCGAGAATTTGGGCACGAAGGAGCGATCCGCAGGTCATCCCGGAGTAGCCGACCAGGGATTGAAAACACCGACACCCAGTTCGGCAAAATCCCGCTGATGGCGGCAGCTCGTAGATGCCCTGAGCAGAGCGGGCATCCCCTGCCGGCAATCGAAGCCCGGCCTCCGAGCGACCAACGGGAGCGACCCAGGCAAAAAGTGGCCGTGCCACACTAGCGCATGGCGGCGGGTGGGCGCGTCCATTGGCCCCAAACTCAACCGCGTACGTGAGCCCGCAGGGCTTGCTGCGCCAGACGCGCCTCGGCCTGCGCTTCCAGCAGTTGGCGCCGATAGTGGCGGCGCAGGCGGAAGGCCAGATAGACGCCGGCGGAGAGCAGTGACAACGCCGGAAAGAGCGCTCCGACCGCCAGCATGGCCAGGACACGTCCCAGGGTGAGCTTCATGTTTCCTCCTCTAGACTGGTTCCTCGGCGGCCCAGACTTCGCGCGCTTCGAGACGGCGGCGCAGGGCGATGACGCGTTCCGTTGCCTGCTGGATCTCGCGCCGGCGGCGGCGGTTGTGCAGCGCCTGGCCGCCGGCCACGCGCACCCCGAGCGAGACTGGCAGCCCGACCATGGGCTCGACACCCAGGGACAAACTCAGCGCGAAGGCGGCCTCGGCCAGGAGGGCGAGCACGCCGCGCTCGCTGGTGCGGCGGACGGCCTCGAGCGCCGTCCAGCGTCTCCGGTACCAGAAGTAGGCGCCCTGCCCGGCGGCCACCGCAACCGCCAGCAGGGGAAGATGAAAGGCGGCCGGGTTGGCGGCTTCGGCGTGATCCACCGCCCCATGCATGGTGGCGTCAAGCCCGGCCAGCGACTGGTGCGAATCCACCAGATGCCCGGCGACCCCAACGTGATGGGCGGCGTGCAGATAGGCTTCGTGCGGCGCCACCACCTCAATGTTGGGGTGCAGCGCCAGCGCGGTCCGCATGTGGCTGAACTGCTCGGTGGCCTTGAGCTGCAGCCGCTCGTGAACCTGGCCGTGGCCGTCGCGGATGGCGATATCCCAGGCGGGCTGGTTGGCGGCGTGCGCCAGCTCGGCGTGGTAGCCGGCGGGGAGGTGGCCCTGGTTGAGCCAGTCCACGTAATGCTCCTCGAAGAGCTTGCCCTTGACGCCGTTGATGAAGCCCTGGAGCCGCGCGGGATCGCGCGCGAGCCGCTGCACCGCCGCGGTAAAGCTGCCGCCCAGGCCAGGGTACTGGTCGTGAAAGGCGCGCAGCACGTCCGGGGGCACGCGGCTCTCGGCGATCTTGCCGGCGAGGATGTCCTTGACCTCGAGGCCGCCGATCACCGCGGTATCGAGAAACTCTTCTTGTCCGGGCAGGCGGCCGCGCAGCGCGGTGCGCCAATCGCCGGGTTGGGACTCGAGTCCGGCGGCCAGCCGCTGGCGGGTTTCCTCGTTCATGCGCGTCTCCAGGCCATGGCAATGGCGAAGCCGCCGAGCAGCAGAGCCAGCATGCTCCCGAGCGTTGCCGCGCCGCCGGAACGCAGGAGCGGGCCCACCAGCGCGGGACAGAGGCCGGCGCCGGCGAGCGCCAGGACGCGGCGTTGCTTATGCGCCACGCGCGCTTCTGGCGGCAGCTCGTAGATGCCCTGAGCAGAGCGGGCATCCCCTGTCGGCAATCGAAGCCCGGCCTCCGAGCGACCAACGGGAGCGACCCAGGCAAAAAGTGGCCGTGCCACCCCGATCCGCGCCTCGAGCCATCCGCGCTCGGCCCGTTCGGCGGCCGCCGTCGCCGTCTTCAGCGCCGCGGTCGCGCACTGTTGCGCTTCCTGGGCCGCCTGCACCAGCGCGAGCGCGGACTCGGCCCGCGCCGCCGCGGTGTTGCAGCGCTGGAGGCCCGCGTGTGCCTGCTCCAGGGTGGCGCGCAGCCGCTCGGCCTCGGGGGGAAGCAGCAACTGCCCGCGCACGCTGGCGTGGAAACGCTCGCGGCCATCGAGGAACTCGACGAAGCTGTTGCCGAGAATCTCGATGGCCTCGGCGTGCTCGCGCAGCCGCGCCTCGGTGCGCCGGAGGAGTTCTGGGTCGCGCGGACCGAGCGCGGCACCCGCCCGCTTGAGCGAGTCGAGCGCGGCACGGTGACGGGGCCGGGGCGGAGACGCAGGGGATGGGGGAGTCTCGGGTTCGATCATCGTTGTCTCAACCTTCGCGAGGGCCGAGCGTGTCTCGCGCTCGATCGCCGGCGGCAACAGCCCCCGCAAGGGTGTTCGTGCCGGCAGCCCTGGCGATCCATGCGACCACGCTAACAGCGATCCCAGCACGGCGCCGATTTGGCAAGCTTGCGAAGTGGCGTTATCCCTGGAGGCGCGATGGGCGGCGGCTTGTGCGCCGGGCTTGGTGGTCCGCCGTGCTATCACAGCGGGCGACGCGGTGCGGCATGGGTAGATTTGCCGAGGCTGGAGATCCCTGATTTTGTCCCATTCTTGCGCGCAAGTTGTTGCAGGCGCTCAACAATGGCTGGGACGGACGCGGCGGGCCGGGTTCGAAGGCATCCGGCTCGAGTTGGGCGGCGGCACAGAGCTCGAGTGCCATCTTGTAGCTGGGGTTCTCGTGGAGGTAATGCAGCAGACGGCGCTGGGCCGGGCTGGGCTGGAAAGCGGGGTTGGGGGGCGCAATGGATTGTGCAGACATAAGAATTGCCTCTACCCTGACTTGGAGGCGGCGGGCGGTGGAGGCGAACGAATGGTTGTGTTGCGATTCCGCGGCAAATTGGCGATCGCGCTGGCGCTGGCG
>DATNAC010000030.1:0-10348 GCA_035573035.1 Terriglobales bacterium | reverse complement strand
CCGGGTGATGGAGTTGACCTTCCTGTTCCTCGGCGTCGCCGCCGGCTTCGTGCAAATCTACCGCGCCGCCATGCGTAAGTGAGGCCGTGCCCATGACTGCGGAACGGCGCGTAATGCTCGCCACGGCGGTGGTGGCGGTGGCGGCTGTCCTGGCCGGTTTCCACTGGGGAGTGGCGGCCGCCGCCGGGGCGGCATTGGGAGGCGGCTTGGCGCTCCTGAACCTCTCGTGGCTGCGCGCCGGGGCGTACGCCTATGTGTACGCGTTGGCGGCGCGCTCGGACGCCGCACGGCAAGACCCCGCGCTGCTCGATCGCTTGGGGCCGCCCCCGCGTTGGGGCAGGAGCCGGTTCGCCCTACGATATGTGGTGTGCGGCGTTGCGTTCTGTGCTATATTTATGAGTCACTTAGTACCCATGGTGGCGGTTCTGGCCGGCCTGTTGACGGCCCCGGCCGGCCTGATCCTGGGTGTGACCATCGAAGCTGCCCACGGCTGGCGCCGGGGTGGTCTCAGGCCCTAAGGAACATGGAAACAGAACTCTGGTTCACCCATCTGCTGAATCGCCTGCTCGGCCCCGCCGCGGGCCATGCCTTGGCCGTGATTGGGTTCCACCCAGCGAACCCGCGGGCGCCCTTCAACAACACCATCTCCATGGAGATCCTGGTGGCGTTGCTGCTCATGATCTTCGGAACCTGGATGGGCAGCCGCCTCTCGGTGGATTCGCCCAAGACTTGGCAGAACCTGACCGAGCTGACCTGGGGATTGGTCAAGAGCCAGGGCGACGAGGTCATTGGTCATCACGGCGGCGACCGCTTCTTGCCGTTTTTGTTTACCCTGACGCTCTTTATTCTGGTTTGCAACCTGATCGGCTTGATCCCGACGTTCCTTGCACCCACCGCTACCATTTCGGTCACGGTAGGCTTGGCATTGATCGTGTTTGCGCTCTATCACTCGGTCGGCATCCGCAAGCACGGCTTTAGCTACGTCAAGCAGTTCCTGGGCCCGGTCTGGTGGCTGGCGCCGCTGATGCTGATCATCGAGGTGGTCGGCCACGTCGCCCGCGTCCTCTCGCTCAGTGTTCGTCTCTATGCCAACATGTTCGCGGGCGATCTGATCATCGGCGTCTTCGTGGCGCTGCTGCCGATCACCGGTATCGTTTTCATGGGTCTGCACCTCTTCGTGGCGCTGCTGCAGACTTATATTTTTGTGGTCTTGGCCATGGCCTACCTGGGAGGCGCCCTGGCCGAAGCCCACTAGCGCGGTTGTACCGCCCGTCCAGCGTGAGACCGTAACGCCCCAGCGCATACGGGAACCACCTCCTGCGGGCATTTCATGAGCAAGGGAGTGTACTGCATTCATGTCCTGGAAAAACCTGCCTCGATTCCTCGCCACCCTGGCCCTGCTGGCCTGCGCCTCGCCGTTGCTGGCGCAGACCACCGCCGCCGGCGGCACGGACTTCTCCACCCTCAAGATGGGCGCCATCGCCATGGCCATCGCCGCCGGTCTGTGCGGCATCGGCATGGGTATGGGCCTCAAGGGTACGCAAGAAGGGATTGCGCGCAATCCGGGCGCGGCGGATGTCATCCGTACCGTGTTCTTCATCGGGTTCGCCTTCATTGAATCGCTGGCCCTCTACACGTTCTTGTTCGTGTTCCTGAAGTACTAGCGGCACGGCGGAGGCGGCGCCCCAAGCGGTGCCGCCTCCTCTGCTACACTGGTCTAGTTTTTCCGGGCGCCTAGCTCAGTTGGTTAGAGCGCCGCCTTCACACGGCGGAGGTCATAGGTTCGAGTCCTATGGCGCCCACCACGTTTTCGAGAAAGCGTACACAAGGTATTGCCGTGTTGATTGAGGTCCAGGACCTGCGGCTGCATCCGGTGGACTTTGACGTCCGCCTGGGGAACGCCGAGTTGGAGTCGCTGCCCGAGGTTACCGGCGAGCTGCGCTTTCGCGGTCAGGCCCGTTTGGCCGGCGAAGGCATGATCCTGAAGGGTCATCTGCATGGGGAGATCGCTCCCGCCTGCGCCCGCTGCCTGACGCCGATCCCGATGGAAGTGGATCGCGACCTGGAACTGCTCTACCAGCCGGAATCGGTGCTGGGCGAGAGCGCCGAGGTGGAGATTCACGCCGCCGACGCCGACGTCGGTTTTTTTGCCGATCCCGGAGTGGACGTGGCCGAGGTGGCGCGCGAGCAAGTAGTGCTGGCGCTTCCCATGCAGCCGCTCTGCCGACCGGATTGCCGCGGACTATGTGCCCGCTGCGGCGCCAATTTGAACCAGGGCCCCTGCGCCTGCCCGGCCGTCGCCGATGACCGCTGGAGCGCGCTCAAGACCCTGCGCAAGGAGTCTCGCTAATGCCCAATCCCAAACGCCGCCACTCGAAGAAGCGCACCAGTACGCGGCGCGCTCACGATTTTCTGACCACCAGTTCGCTCGCGGAGTGCCCCAACTGTCACGAGCGCAAGCTTCCCCACCGCGCCTGCCCCAAGTGCGGTACCTACAAGGAACAACAGGTTTTTGAGGTCAAAGAGCGCTAGCTTAGGGCGCTAGAGCGGCAGGCGCGGCCGCCTGCCCCCTTGGGCATGGCCACCCCACAGCTCACCATTGCGCTCGACGCCATGGGCAGCGATGCCTCCCCCGCACCGGAAGTCGCCGGCGCGGTCGAGGCGGTGCGCGAGTACGGGGTCCGCATCCTGCTGGTCGGCATCGAGGACACGCTGCGGAAGGCCCTGGCGCCGTATTCCACCGCCGATTGTGCCCAGATCGAGATCGTTCCCGCCACTGAAGTCATCACCATGGAGGACAAGGCGGTACGCGCGGTGCGCACCAAACGCGACTCCTCGGTGCACGTCTGCGCCCGCCTGGTGAAGTCGGGCCGCGCGGTCGGGTTGGTCAGCGCGGGCAATACCGGCGCCGTGATGGCCACCAGCAAGCTCATGCTCGGGAGTTTGGCCGGCGTCCAGCGCCCGGCGCTCGCCACCGTCATCCCCACCGCCGGCGGACGCGCCGCCATCCTGATCGACGTCGGCGCGAATGTGGATTGCCGCCCCGAGCACCTGGAGCAGTTCGCGGTCATGGGCGAAATCTACTACCGGGTCATCCTGGGCTGCGACCGCGCCGATGCCACCCCGGGCCCTCGCGTCGGGTTGCTCTCGATTGGGGAGGAGGACATCAAGGGCAACGACCTCACCCGCGAAGCCTTCACCCTGTTGCGGCAGCTCCCCATCAATTTCATCGGCAACGTCGAAGGCCGCGACCTGTACAACGGCGCCGTGGACGTGATCGTCTGCGACGGCTTCGTCGGCAATGTCGCCCTCAAGATCAGCGAGGGCCTGGTCGAGACGGTGCGCTCGCTGCTGAAGGAGCTGCTTTCCGACTCGCTCTCCAGCCGCCTCGGCTACTGGCTCTCGCGCCATGCCTATGCCGCCTTCAAGAAGCGCCTCGACTACAGCGAATATGGCGGTGCGCCGCTGCTGGGCGTACGCGGCGTCGTGATCATCTGCCACGGCCGCAGCAACGCCAAAGCCATCAAGAACGCCATCCGGGTCGCGGCCGAGTCGGCACATCAGCAGATCAACCACCAGATCGAGACGCAGATCGCCAACATCCCCGCCAGCTTATGAAGATCGCCTTTTTGTTTCCCGGCCAGGGATCCCAATACGTGGGCATGGGCCGCGACCTGCAAACCAACTTTCCCGAGGCCGCGGCGGTGTTCGCCGCCGCCGACGCGGCGCTGGGCGAGTCCCTCTCCGGCCTCTGCTTTGACGGACCCGAGGACGCCCTCCGCCTGACCGCCAATACCCAGCCCGCCATCCTTACCGTGTCGATCGCGGCCGCGCGCGTGCTCGAGTCCCGCGGCATCACCCCGGAATACGTGGCCGGCCACAGCCTGGGCGAGTACTCCGCCTTGGTCACCGCCGGCGGCATGGAGTTCAAGGATGCGGTCAAGGTGGTGCGGCGCCGTGGCGAGCTGATGCAAGAAGCGGTTCCCGCCGGCCAGGGCGCGATGGCGGCCATCCTGGGGATGGAGCCCGCGGCGGTGGAACAGCTCTGCGCTCAGGCGATGGCGGAAGCGCCCGCCGGCCAAGTCTGCTCCTGCGCCAACTTTAACGCCCCGGGCCAGATCGTCATCGCCGGCAATACCGAGGCGGTGGAGCGCGCCTGCGCGCTCGCGCCCAAGGCGGTACGCTTGCCGGTGAGCGCCCCGTTCCATTGTTCGCTCATGGCGCCCGCCCAGGAAGCGCTCCAATGGGACCTGTGGAACACCTTCTTCATGGAACTCAACATGCCGCTGATGACCAATGTGGACGCCGAGCTGATCGAGGGCGCGGAAGAAGCCCGCGATGCTCTCATCCGCCAAGTAACCGCGCCGGTGCAGTGGGAACGCTCCCTGCGCGAGTTGCTGCAACGTGAGGTGACCCACTTCGTCGAGGTGGGCCCCGGCCGCGTGCTCGCCGGCCTGCTCAAACGTGTCGACCGCGCCGCCGCTTGCCTGAACGTCGAGGATGCGGCCTCGCTCGCAAAGACGCTCTCTTCGCTGCAGGCCTGACCTCCATGGATACCACCCCCTCTTCCCGGGTCGCATTCGTTACCGGCGCCTCCCAGGGTATCGGGCGCGCCATCGCGCTGGCGCTCGCCGCCGGCGGCCACCGTGTCGCCCTCGCCGCCCGCAACCGGGAAAAACTCGCCGCCGTGGCCGAGGAGGTCGCCGCCGCCGGTGGTGCCGCCCTGACCGTTCCCCTCGACTTGGCGCTGGATGAACAGATCGTTCCCGCCTTGCAGACGGTGACCGCCGCGTGGGGTCGCCTCGATGTGCTGGTCAATAACGCCGGCATCACCCGCGACCAGCTCGCCCTGCGAATGCGCCGCGAGGAGTGGGATGCGGTGCTGCACACCAACCTCACCGCCGCCTTCCTCTGCTGCAAAGCCGCGTTGCCCGGCATGATCCGGCAGCGTTGGGGCCGCATCATCAACGTCGCCAGCGTGGTCGCCCAAACCGGCAACCCCGGCCAGGCCAATTATGTCGCCGCCAAAGCCGGCCTCATCGGCCTCACCCGCTCGCTCGCGCTCGAGGTGGCCTCGCGCTCGGTCACCGTCAATGCCGTGGCTCCGGGCTTCATCGCCACCGCCATGACCGCCGGGCTGGGTGAGAAGGTGAGCGAGGCCTTGCTGGAACGCATCCCGATGGGACGTATGGGCACCGGCGCCGAGGTCGCCGCCGCGGTTGCCTTCCTCGCCTCCGACGCCGCCGCCTACATCACCGGCCAGACCCTCAACGTCAACGGTGGATTATATTTAGGCTAGGTGCGTTCATGAAAACTTACGGCGTCGAGATCACTTGGCTGGGCCATGCCGCCTTCCGCATGCGTTCCGCCGGCAAGACTTTTTATTTCGATCCCTTCCTCACCCCCAATCCCAAGTGCCCGGATGCGGAGAAGCAGCCCGCCGCCGCCGATGTCATTTTGCTCAGCCATGGGCACATGGATCACATCAGCGACGCCGTTCCGCTCGCCAAGCGAACCGGTGCTCAGGTGGTGGCGATCGTCGAACTCGGCATGTACTTGGCCAAACAGGGCGTTCCCCAGGGCCAGATCGTCGCCATGAACAAAGGGGGCACCATCGAGCAAGCCGGCGCCCGCATCAGCATGGTGCAGGCGCTGCATACCAGCAGCGCCGAGCAGGACGGCGTGCCGCTCTACCTCGGCGAACCGGCCGGTTATGTGGTGCAATTTCAAGAAGGCCTGCGCGTCTACTTCGCCGGCGACACCGCCGTGTTCGGCGACATGCGCCTGATCGGTGAGATTTACCGGCCGCGGCTGGCCTGCTTGCCCATTGGTGACTTTTACACCATGGGACCGCTCGAAGCGGCGTACGCCTGCCGCCTGCTGGGCATCGAAGCCGTGATCCCCATGCACTTCGGCACGTTTCCCGTCCTGACCGGTACGCCGGCCGAGCTGCGCCGCTATCTCGCGGAAGCCGGCACGCCGTGCGAGGTGTTGGAACTCCAGCCGGGAGCCAGCCTGCGCTGAGCGGTCCCGGCGCGCTCAGGAGGGCGCCATGATTACCGAACCGTTGGTGGACGACTACCTGTACTCCCTGCTGCCGGGTAGCGGATCTGTGCTGGCGGCCATGGAGGCGGAAGCCAAGAAGCGCAACATCCCCATCGTCGGCCCCGCCGTCGGCCACCTGCTTTATCTTCTGGCCCAGATGACGGGCGCGCGCCGCGTTTTCGAGTTGGGATCGGCCATCGGCTACTCCACTCTCTGGTGGGCGCGGGCGGTCGGCGACGAGGGCGCGGTCTACTTCACCGATTCCAGCCCGCTCAACAGCGCCGAGGCCGCCGCGTACTTCCACCGCGCCGGGCTGCAGCACCGCATCCATGTGCTCGAAGGCGACGCCTTGGCCCTGCTGCAGGCCACGCCGGGCAAGTTCGATATCATTTTTTGCGACATTAACAAGGATCAATACCCCGAGGCACTGCGCCAGTCGTTGCCTCGCATCAAACCCGGTGGTCTGTTTGTGGCGGACAACGCGCTCTGGAGCGGGCGCGTGGTTCACGCCGCCGCCCCCGGCGATCGCGACACCAGCGCCATCCAGGAGTTCAACCGCATGATTTATTCCGATTCGCGGCTGTTTCCGGTTATCCTGCCATTGCGCGATGGCGTAGCGGTTTGTCGCGTGCTCCCGCAATGATTCAACTGGAACCGGTTCATTCTTTCCCCATCGAGGAGTACCTGCTCACGCGTATGGCTTTTTCGCCCGATGGCGCCGCCATCGCCGTGGGTCACAAGCACTTCCGCGCCTACTCCGCCGAGAGCGGCGAGCCCCGCGCCGAGTATCCCTTCACCGAGTTTCTGGCCCGCATCTGCTATAGCCCTGACGGACGCTTCGTCGCCGGCGCCAATGTGGCCGACAATCACCCCGCGACGCGGGGCAAGCTCACCGTATTCGCCGCCGGGAACGGCAGGGAAGTCTTCTCCGCCGCCGCCGAACAGCCGATCGAGGCGCTGGCGTTTGCCTCCGGCGGCGCCATCTACTGGAACGCCCAAACCATGCTCGCCGGCGCGCGCATAGAACCGCATACGGAACTGCCTTCGGTGGCGCTGCGCGACCTGCAACTCCGCGGCCTGGCTTGTTCCAGCACCGGCTTTACCTGCTTCGGGCGCGAAGCGGCCGGCAGCGTCCAAATGGTGGAGGGCGCCGATCTGATCTTCCGCAAGTTCCGCCTGCGCAGTCTCGATCCCCAAGGCGCTCCCAAGAACGACATTGACCTCGGCATCGGCGCTGGCGTGCACGCCCTCTCGCCCGACGGTAAGCTGCTTGCGGTAGAGATGGTGGACTTCAAAAACAACGAACGCCACGTCTCGCTCATTGACGTTGAGACCGGCGTCGAAGCCAACCTTCTCCCGCTCGAGGCCAACACCCTCCCCGTCTTCGAATTCGGCCTGGGCTCGGAGTACTTCCTCTGCATGAAGGAGGACGCCGAGGACAACTTCAACCGCCTGCGCATCTGGCGCACCTCGGATCTCAAGCTGGTGGGCGAAGCGCAGGTAGACCTCGCCTTTCACAGCCTGGCCTGCCGCCTGGAACACAGCCTGGTCGCCTTCCTGGGCGGAGGCAAGCTCGGCGTCTTTGCCCTGAGCTAAGCGGAGGCCGTTGCCGCTGCCCGCGGCGTTCCATCAGCGGCGCCCGGCCAACGCCCGTGTGCCCAGGCCACGATGGGGCGCTCCACCCCGTAGTAGGAGGCTGCGGCGCAGGCGAAAATGACGGCAATCCGCAATCCCATCCAACTGCTGTGGCCGGGGCCGAGGAATAGCTCCTGCCACAAGTAGAGACTGTAGGAGATGCGGCCGATCCAAGCCACCCCGCGCGCTTCCAAGCAGCGCGAACCGATCCAGTTGGTGTGCAGCACCGTGCCCAGCAGCAGCAGGGGGATGATGCCGGCCTGCACCGTGGCGGCAATCGCCGGAAGCGGCGCCGAGCGCAGGGTGAAGACCGCCGCCAGCAGCCCCAAGGCCCACCAGGCGGGCGCCCGCAAACGTTGATGCCACCGCACTCTTCCGGTCGCGCTGCTCAGCGCTATGGCGGCCAGGCAGCCATAGAGCAAAGCGTCGAAGCAGATGTCGGTGTGCCCCCAAAACTTTTCGCCCTGATTGAGGTGCAGTAGATGGATGGCGATGGCGCGCCAGATCAGCACCGCCAGCGCCAGGCCCCAGGCCGCGCGCCGCGCGCGCCGCACGCCGAGGTAGGCGAGAAGCGTGGGCCAAAGAAGGTAGAAGTGCTCCTCCACCGCCAGCGACCAGTAGTGCGCGAGCTCCCAGGGCGCGCCCCCCGCATAATTGCGGAAATACAGCGCCGATGCCAGGGTCCCGAACGCCGAGAACTGCAGCCATCCCGCCAGTCCCAGCGCTACCACCACGACGAGGTACAAGTACGCCGCCGGCATGATGCGCCACACCCGCCGCAGGTAGAAGTTTCGCAGGCTGATGGTCCCGTGCTCGGCGCTCTCCGCCAGCACGCGGTAGGTGATGATCAGTCCACTGATGCCGAAGAAGATCGCCACACCCACGGCGCCCAGCGTCGTGGTCAGCGCCAGGGTGCGTGGCGAGAGCGTGTAGCCGCGGACAGCGTGGGATGCGATGACCGCGCCCACCGCCACCGCCCGCCAGCCGTCCAAGGTGGGTACGTGCTTGCGCAGCGGCGCCGCCGGATCGGGCTCGAGCGGGCGGCGCGGCTCGACGCCCATCTACTCCGCCCGCAGAAAACTGTTGTGGTCGGCGTCGTTGATGTCGGGCGCGCCCGGGGCGACGTTCCCCAAGCGCCCCTCGGCCAGCCAGCGCTCGAGTTCGTCCACCAGTTGGAATAGGTGGTCGAAGGAGTCCACGATGAAAAACAGCGGCTGGTAATGGTGGTAATCGAACGCCTGATTCACCACCCATTCCATCTGGATGGGGTAACGCTGCACCTCGGGCGCGAGCAGCGCGTGCTCGATCTCGCCAAAGGAGCTGAGCAGTCCGCTGCCGTAGGCCCGCACCCCATCCGGCGTGCGCATCAGGCCGAACTCGATGGTGAACCAGAAAAAACGCGCCAGCGCCTTGATCATGCTCACCAATTGATGCTTGCGCTGGGTCTCGTCCTTGATCTCGCCCGCCATCGCGGCGGCGGTATGCGCGCACTTGCCGAACCGGACCAGGGTGTCGGCGAACTTGGGGTCGGTGTGCATCGGCACATGGCCGGCGATGTCGTGGAAAATATCCGGCTCGGGCAGATAGTCGAGCTTGTCGGCGCGCCGAATGGTGATGGTGGTGGGAAACTCGCGCTTGCTCAGACAGTCGAAGAAATCGAAGGCCGGCACGTACCCGCTCACCGCCTTGGCGCGGAACCCGGTCAGCGGCTTTAAAAACTTATTGACGTCCTCCAGCCGCGGCACCTGGCTGGCGTCGAAGCACAGGTTCTGAATCCCGCGCAAAAAATGCGGGTTGGCGTACTGCTGCCAGCGATCCTGCATGCGGGCATAGAGCCGCCGCCAAGCCTCGTGGTTCGCCTCGTTATACAGCTCGTAGGGCTGATGGATATACATCTGCCCGTTGCGCTGTGCCGTCTCGATGAATGGCGCCTCGGTGGTGGTCAATCCCGCGATCGCGGCGGCGGAGGTGGTCGGTTCGGCCATAGCAGCTATGGTAGCGCAGGCCTCGAACTCGCTACTGCGGCCGTTCCGGCCCGCTTTCGGGAATGCCGGGATCGTTGCCCGCTTCGTCGGTGGGCTTGACCGGCACGCGATAGACGCCCTGGGCCCAGTTGGCCAGATCCGCCACCCGGCAGCGCTGGCTGCAAAACGGATACTCTGGTTCACCTTCGGCCACCGGCTGCCGGCAGATCGGACACTTCATGCCCTCATTTTAATGGAACGCCCCCGCTCCCGGCACGCTCTTGGAGAGAGTGGCGAGTTCCTGGCGTACTATATCCCCAATGGGATTTCTCATGATCATGCCTCGAGATCACCGTCGCCTGCGTCGCGCGGGCTTCTCCCTGATCGAGCTGCTGATCGCGGTCACCATCATCATGATCATCATGGCGATCGCGATCCCCAAGCTGCAAAAGCTCAAGCAGAACACCAACGCCACCGCGGCTGAAGGAAACTTGAAGACGCTCAGCACCGTCCTCAACGCCTACGCCATGCAGTACCCGAATATCGGCTATCCGCCATCGCTGGTGGCCCTGGGACCGCCCCAGAGTGGCAGCCCCGACAGCTCGAGCGCCTCCAATTTGGTGGACGAGGCCATGGCCAAAGCCGCCACCGCTCCCAAGCAGGGCTACATCTACGCTTACACTCCGGCCTCCGGCACCCCCTGC
>DATNAC010000029.1:0-19421 GCA_035573035.1 Terriglobales bacterium | reverse complement strand
CTTGATCCTGCCCCGAACGTTACACCAGCGGGGATGAAACCCTCCCATGCGCCGAGGCTCCTTGCATACCCGAGATCAGATGCGATGATCGGGCGAGCGCTCCGCGATATTTCTGCGACGGTTCAACCGCAGAACGGCATGGCCCCTGGTTTTCACTCTTATTTCGAGGCCCAGCCGGCGCGCCTGCCGGCTCACAAAGCGATCGGGATGCTGGCGGCATCGCACCCGGCGGGCGCCATTGTGCCACGTTCAGTGTCACAATGGCGGCATGCCCTCCATCAATCTGCGGCAGCTGCGCGACACACGGCAACTGAAACGATGGTTGAAGGCTGGCCAAACGGTCGAGTTGCGCGAACGCGATCAGGTGTTCGCCAAGATCGTACCGGTCGGACCGGAGCCTCGCGGCCCCTTGCCGGATTTTGGGGCGCGCACCCAGGCGATCTTCGGCAACCGCAAAGTGCCGTCCTCCAAGTTGTTGCTCGCGGAGCGCCGGAGCTCGCGCTTTTGATTTACGCGGATAGTAGTGTGCTCGTCGCCTTCTATTTGCCCGAAGAACGGACGGCGGAAGTGCACGCGTCGGTGGTGCGCCAACCCGGGATGCCCGTCACCTCCCTGCATCAGGCGGAGTGGGCCCATGCCGTGGCGGCGCATGTTCACCGCAAGGACATTGACCGTCGCCAAGCTCTTGCTGTCGAGGCGGCTTTCGCGAGCGATTGCCGCGCGGGTGTCTGGGTTCCGATGGCACTGCCGGACATGGCTTGGCAGGTCTGCTCGGGTTTGGCGTGGCAATTCGGGCCGCGTCTACCGATATGCACGCTAGACTCGCTTCATGTGGCGGCCGCTCTCGTGCTCCACGCCGATCGCTTCTGGACCTTCGATCAACGCCAGGCCCGACTGGCGAGGGCGGCGGGCCTGACCACGGTGGGCATCGTATAAGCCCGGTCACTCCCTATTGAGTCCCGCGTATTTTTGCGTCACCCGTGGCGAGCATATATCAGGCCCGGCCCCAAGCCGGGCCTGACAAAATCCGCAACTCGAACGACACTATATTACGCGGGACTCAATAGCTAGCGAAACGACGATCCCCGTTGGCCGAACCGGGCCACCGCCGCCGCTTCCACCCGCGTTTCGCCGGGGTTAGCCCAACCTTCGGCGTGCTCCAGCTCCCACTCGCGCAATACCGACTGCACCAGCTCGGCCAGCACATGCTGCCCGCGTCCGTGAATGACGCGCAGCCCGGCGCGCTCGCGCGCCGCCGCCCGCAGCGCTTCGCGCAGCCGGTAGCCGACCCGCCCCCGGTCGAGCCGTTCGCCGTGTAGATCGAGTTCGTGCCAGCGCTGTTCGCGCATGCCCCGCTCCTACGTGCTTGCAGCCGTGTCCTGCAACGCGTTGTGCGCCGCGATCTGGAGCGGTTCGTACAGCGGCGCCAGCGCGGGCGAGTACGCCAGGTCCAGGTGTTCCACATCCTCGAGCTTCATGCCCGCCGAGCAGGCCGTCACCGCCACATCCAACTGCCCGGTCACCGCGCCCGCCGGACCCCACGCCTGGCAGCCCAGCAGCCGCCGGGTCGAGGGCTGGTAAACGATCTTGAGCGTGATCTCGCCCTCGGGCACGCCCGGCGCGCCGCGCATGTATGCCGCCCGGGTGGCGGCGCGCACCGTGGTTGCGGCCGCGTCCATCCCGGCCGCGCGCGCTTCGCTCTCGCCGAGCCCGGTGCGGCCGAACTCCAAGCCGAAGAGCGGCACCGCCAGGGTGCCCATCACGCCGGGATAGCGCGCCGCCCGCCGTCCCGCGGCATTCTGCCCCGCCACCCTTCCCTGGTGGTTTGCCGCCGCGCCCAGCGGAATCCACACCGGCGCGCCGCTCACCCGGTGCCGGGTCTCGGCGCAATCGCCGGCGGCATAGATGCCGGCAACGCTGGTCTGCTGCCGCTCGTCCACCGCGATCGCCCCGCTCCGGCCCAACAAAATTCCCGCGCGCTCGGCCAGCGCCGTCTCCGGGCGCAGACCGCCGCAGTTCACGAGCGCGTCGGCGGGAATGACGCCGCTGGAGGTGGCCACCCCTAGCAGCCGCCCGCCCTCCGGGCCCGCCAACTCCCGCACCCGGCAGCCGGCATGCAGCGTGATCCCCGCAGCCGCGATCCGCGCCGGCAACTCCGCCACCATGTCCCCGTCAAATCCCCGCAGCGGCGTTGCATTGGCGTGGATCAGGTGTACCTCCAGGCCGCCCCGCTGCGCCAGCGCCTCGGCCATTTCCAACCCGATGTAGCCGGCCCCGACTACCGCCACGCGCCGGATCTCGCCGCTCTCCAGCGCCGCCCGCAACTGCGCGACCTGATCCCACGTGTTGGCCGCGTACACGTGCCGCAGCCGCGGCCCCGCCGGCAGCCAGCGGCTGCGCGCCCCGGTGGCGATCACCAAACGGTCGTAGGAAAGCCAGCTCTCGCCCGCCTCCGAGCGCGCGCGCACCCGCCGCCGCCCGGGTTCAATC
Organism: Terriglobales bacterium; assembly: GCA_035573035.1. Classification (GTDB taxonomy): domain Bacteria; phylum Acidobacteriota; class Terriglobia; order Terriglobales; family SCQP01; genus SCQP01. The sequence continues at coordinate 16,931 of DATNAC010000029.1, read as the reverse complement.
TCCAGCGCCTCATGCCCAGGCCGTACCTCGATCCCGCGCTGCTCGCGAAAAAACTCGACCGGGTGGGCAACCAAATCCTCGAGCCGCTGGATCCGTCCCGCCAGCACCCCCGGCAGACCGCAGGCGCCGTACGACACCGCCGGCCCGCGCTCCAACACCGTGACCCGCGCCTCGGGCGCGACGCGCCGCGCCCGGCTGGCCGCGCTCATACCCGCCGCTACGCCCCCAATGATGAGGATATTCTCCACTCGCGGCTCGATTGTACACTGGGAGAAGCATGCCCCGCCGCCCGGTCCAACTCGATGGAGAGGGCTTGTATGAGACCGCGGTGAAATCCCTGGCCCGCCGCGGGCGCAGCGAGGCCGAGCTGCGCCGTCTGCTGGGCGCGCGCGCCCTCGTAGCCGCCGACATCGATGCCACCCTGGCCCGCCTGCGCGACCACGGCTACGTGGACGACGCCCGCCTCGCCGGCAACTTGGCCAACCATCAGCGCGAGGTCGAGCGCCACGGACGCACCCGCGCCCTGCGCGAGCTGCGCGCCCGCGGCATCGCGCCCGCCCTGGCCGCCGCCGCCGTGCGGCGCGACTTCGCCGGCTCCGACGAGGACGCGCTGCTGCGCGCCTTCGCGCGCAAGAAGCGCCTGCGCCGCCCCGAGGATATGCGCCAGGCCGCGAGCCTCTACCGCAAGCTGCTGCTCGCGGGCTTCTCCTCCGCCGCCTGCCAACGCTGTCTGCGCGCCTGGAAGCTCAACCCCGACTGGCTCGATGCGCTGGAGTCGGTCGAGCTGCCCGAACCCGATCCCGAGACGCCCTATGAATGACGAACAGAAACCCGCGCCGGAACGCACCGTTCACGGCGAAACCTCAGCCGACCTCGAATTGGGCTTCGTCCCGCCCGAGCAGCGCGATGCCGTGGGCAGCTTCGAGGCCGAGGCCGAGGCCGAGCTCGCCGCCGGCTATCTCCGCTCCAACGGGCTGGCCGCCGAGGTGGGCAAGATGATGATCCCCGGCCTGCCCTTCGAGATCGCCCTCTGGGTCAGGAAGTCCGACGCCGCCGCCGCCCGCGAGCTGCTGCGCGAAGCCGAGGCGGGCGACAGCTTGCTTCCCGATACGCCGTAATTATCAATAACGCTGCAACGACTTGAGGATGTCGTTGTCCCACTCCAGGCGCAGCGGCGGCCGTCCCGCCGCCAGTTTGCGCTGGAAAGCGAAGCCCGCCAGCAGCGGCAGCGACACCGAGGGCTCGACGAAACACATCGCGGTGGTGGCCTTGGGCTGGATCTTGCCCCAGCTCATCGCCTCCTTCAGCGTGCTGCCCGAGAGCCCGCCCCAGTGCGGCACGTCGGCGGTGAGCTGCAGCGCGTAGCTGTGACCCTTCTCGGCCTCGAAAATGTAGGCCATCACCACCGAATCGTTGATGTAGTTCTTGGGCACGCCGCCGGCGATGTAGAGCGCCGCGGTCTTCTCGGACTTCACCACGATCTGGGTGAGCTCGTAGTTGTCGCGGATCGAGTCAATCGCGATCTTGGGGCGCTTGGCCAGCGTGGCGCGGTGGTAGTGGTGCGTGAGCCCGATGCCGATCGAGCTGTCGTTGAGCGCGGGCACGAACATCGGCACGCCGCGCTCGACCGCGGTGCGCACGATGGATTGCTCGTCGGTCAAATGCTTCCCGACGAACTCCATATAAGCCCGCGAGGAGTAGTTGCCGGGCGGCAGCTCGTCGGCGACGTAGCCCAGCCAGGTGTCCGTCTCCATGAACTTCTCCTCGTCCACGTAGGTGTCGTAAATGCGGTCGATCAGCAGGTCGCGCAGCTGCGCGTCATCCGCGTTGGGGTCGCCGGCATAGTGGCCGAAGCCGCGCGCCTGGTAGATGTCCTGATAGAGGATGGCGCCGGTGGAGACGATCACGTCAATGAACCCGCCCGCCACCAAATCGCGGATGACCTTGCGCAATCCGGCCGCGATCAGCGGCCCCGCCAGCCCCAGCATCACCGTGGGACGGTCGGGATCGGCGTACAGGTTCTCCAGCACCTCGCCGCACAGCCCCAGGTTGCGCGCCTGAATCGAGGCGCCCCGCATCGCGCCCACCAGGTCGGCGACGCTGGTGACCTGGTCGAAGTCCACCGGACGGATGCGGGTGTGAAGGTGCTCGGCCTTGGCCCGGGCGTCTACCGCGCCCGCGCCGGGGACGTGAATGGAAGGACGTTCTGCCACGTTGTCTCCTTAACGCAATCTCTTTTCGGCCCTTGCCGGATATGCCTAGTTGTTCTGCGCCGCCGAGCGCCGCCGCCGCGGCCGCTGCCGCACCATTTGCAGGCTGTAGCCCCGGTTGGGCGGAAACAGCCGCTCCACCGTGCGCATGCGCTCGTACACCTGGTCGGGAGGCAGCGGCGGGAAGCCGGGCTCCTGCTCGAACAGGTCCTCGTAAAACACGTCGGTGTAGAGCGCGGCCATGTACAGCCCCAGCGCATCGGTCTCGGCCGCGCGCCGGTAGCTGGTCCAGCGCGCGCCCGTGACCGCGGCCGACTCGCTCGCGTCCTTGCCCAACCCCTGGCGCCACTCCCAGGCCTCGGGCGTCAGCTCCCCGCCCGCGCTCTGCGCCACTTCCTTGCGCAGCAGATCGGGAAAATCGGCGCGCTCGTCGTCGTCCAAGGTCGCCAGGTAGGCCACCTTGTCGAAGAACTCCATCGCCAGGCCATAGGAGTCGTGCTCGTAGAAGCGCAGGCTGATCAGCAGCAGGTTGCCGCTGGGCTTGACGTCGAGGTGGTGGCAGAGCTCCTTGCGGGTTTCGCCCTCGGGCGCCGCCTGGGTGGCGATGGCCACGCTGCGCCGCACCTTGACCAGCCAGGGTACGAAGTAACAGCCCGCCCGTCCCAGCCGGGGCACCAGGGTGCGCGGCACCGCCGCCGCCAGGCGCGCCAGGCCGCGCTCGTCCTCGGTCTCGGGCTCGCCGGGCTCGGCCAGCACGGCATACACAAAGCCGTTCTCGGCGGTGCGCACCTGGCTGGCACGCATCATCTCCTCAATCGTCATGCCTAAAAGTGTAACTTTATTTCGCGAGGACTTGGCGTACCCATCCGAAGCCGCAATTGGGTCGTGCTTCACCCTTGGTGGCTGTTCGTCGCTTCCTTCGCGGCTTTCGTTCTCCTGGTCCGGCGCCTGGTGCGCGAGTAGCCGAAATTTGGGGCGGCCCACCGGCCCCGCGCTTGACGCCCGCCCCCGATCCGCGCCATACTCTTCCCATCGTCTAACGATGGGAGTGACGAAATGGAGCTTCTGCCCGGAACCCTCGACCTGTTGATCCTGCGCGCCCTCGCCTCCGAAGCGCTGCACGGCTACGCCATCGCCCAGCGCCTCCGCCTCGTCTCCGAGTCCGTGCTCGACGTGGGCGAGAGTTCCCTCTACCCGGCGCTGCAGCGGCTGCGCCTGCGCGGCTGGGTCAAGGCCGAGTGGGGGCCGTCGGAGAACAACCGCCGGGCGCGCTATTACACCCTCACCCCGGCGGGGCGGAAGCAACTGGAGCGCGAGCGGACCGAGTTCGCGCGCATGGTGGGCGCAATCCAGAAGGTGCTGCGATGCGAGGAATTCTAAGACGGCTGGGATTCTGGCTGCACTGGGGGCGGGAGCAGCGCGAACTGCGCGAGGAAATCGAGGCGCACCGGGCGTTGTCGGGAGCGCGCGCCATGGGGAATGAACTCGCCGCGCGCGAACAGGCGCGCGAGGTTTGGCTCTGGCCCTGGATGGAAGCGCTGGGCCAGGGTCTGCGCCTGGGAGCGCGGCGGTTGCGGCGCGCGCCCGGGTTCACGCTGGCTGCCGTGGCGACGCTGGCATTGGGGATCGGCGCCAACACCGCCATCTTCAGCGTGGTCGAGGCGGTGGTGCTGCATCCTCTGCCTTATCCCCAACCAGAACGCATGGTCGCGTTCACGCTCAAGCGGCAGAGCGGCGACATCCAGGCCCTTAACCTGGTGCAATTCACATTTTTGCGTGATCACCTGCGTGGCGTTAGCGCCATCGCCGCCTACGACGGCATGGGGGAAGACGACACGCATCTCGTGGCGAACGGCACCTCGCAGTGGGCGAGCGGCCTGGCCGCAACCGACGGCTTCTTCCCGGCGATCGGGTGGCAGCCCCGCCTGGGGCGCGGCTTCGTCCCCGCCGATACCGCCCCCGGCGCGCCGCCGGTGATGGTCATCACCGACCAGCTCTGGCGCCAGGCCTTCGGCGCCGACCCCAACGTGTTGGGACATTCGGTGGACATGGACGGCCAGACCGCGACCGTGGTCGGCGTCCTGCCGCGCGATTTTGCATTCCTGGAAGAACCCATCGACTTTTTCGTCGCCATGCGCCGGAGCCGCGACGCCCTCCTGGACGATGGGCTCAACGACGAGATCCTCGCCCGCTTGTCGCCGGGCGTAAGCTTGGGCACGCTCCAGGCGGAGTTGCCGGCGATCTCGGGAGCAATGCGGCAGGCGCGGTTGTTGCCGGGCTGGTCCAGCGGCGTGGGCGCGAGTGGCTACCAGTCGCTCCAAACCGCCCCGGTCAGCGCGGAGTTGTGGCTGCTGCTGGGCGCGGTGGGGGTGCTCCTGCTGATTGCCTGCGCCAATGTGGCCGGGCTCATCCTCGCCCGGGGGCTGGCGCGCCAGCCCGAGGTGGCCATGCGCCGCGCTCTGGGCGCCAGCCCGGCGCGGCTGTTTGCGCTGTTTCTGTCCGAGGGGATGGTGCTTGCGGCGCTGGGCGGCCTGGCGGCGCTGGGCTTGGCCGAAGCCGTGATCCGCATTTTCGCGGTTCAGCTGTCCGCCGAGCTGCCGCTATCCGCTCCAGTCTCGCTGGACGGCCGTGTGTTGCTGGTCACGCTGCTCCTGGCCCTGGGCGCGAGCCTTCTCTTCGGCCTGGTGGCCTGGCGCCTGCACGGCCCGGCTACGATGATCCAGCGCGGACGCCGCGGTTGGGGACGCGATGCCATGGTGGTGGGCGAGTTGGCGCTGACCGTGCTCCTGCTGGGCGCCGCCGGATTGCTGGTGCAAAGCCTGGCGCGCATGCGCCAGCAACCCCTGGGTTTCGATCCCGCCGGCCGCACGTTGTTCCTGACCCAGCTGCCGTCGAACTCCACCGCCACCCCGGCCCCAGTCTCCCAGTTTGATGACGCCGTGTTGCGGCGGTTGAATGCCCTGCCCGGCGTCCAGGCCGCGCTCACCAACATGCCGCCGCTGCTGGGCCAGCGGAACCTGCCCGGAGAGGCGGTAGGCGTGCCCCGCAGCGGTACAGCCATAGAGTTCCGCGGCGTCAGCCCCGGCTACTTCGCGGTGATGGGCATGCCGCTCCTCGCGGGACGCGATCTCGCCCCCTCCGACACCGCCGCCGCGCCGCGCGTGGGCGTGATCAGCGCGAGCGCCGCCCGGCGTTGGTTCCACGGCCATGCGCTGGGCCGCCAGGTACGGATGGGCGCCATCGGCTCCAAGGTTTGGAAGCCAGACCTGGCCGCCCAGCCCTTCACCATCGTCGGCGTGGTCGGCGATGTCAAGGTGCAGGATGTCCGCCGTCCGCCGCGCCTCACCCTCTACACCACGGCGTCGCAGTCATCTTCGGGCGACGCCTGGTGGGTGGTGCGCGGCCCGATTACCGAGGGCAATATCCGGCAGACGGTGGCCGCGGTCAACGCCGGCGCGCGCGTCAGCAACGTAGAGCCCTACCGTGCGCTGATCGCCGACACCATGGCCCAGCCGGCTTTCGAAGCGCACCTGACCTCGCTCTTTGCTCTCCTGGCGCTGGCGCTCGCGGCGGTGGGGCTGTACGGTCTGCTCTCCTTTGCGGTTGGCGAGCGCACCCGCGAGATCGGCGTACGCATGGCGCTGGGCGCGCGCGCCGCCACGGTGGCGTGGCAGGTGGCGCGCCGCGGCCTGATCCTGGCCTTGGCCGGCATCGGGCTCGGACTGGCGGCAACCTGGCCGCTGCATCCCCTGCTCGCCAGCCTGCTCTACGGGGTCGCGCCTTCCGACCCGGCGACCGCGGCCGCGGCCACCCTCTTGCTATTGGCGGTGGCGGCACTCGCCTCCTGGCTGCCAGCCCGCCGCGCCACCCGCGTGGATGTGGTGCGGGCCCTGCGCGCCGAGTGACATAATGCGATATGACAAGAGTTCGAGTGGGTGGTTTCTCGCTCTCTCTCGATGGCTTCGGCGCGGGGCCGGAGCAGAGTCTCCAGTACCCGCTCGGCAAGCGCGGGGTGGAACTGCATCAGTGGTTCTTCCCTACCCGGACCTTCCGCGCCATGACCGGCAAGGAGGGCGGTTCCGACGGCGTGGATGAGTCCTACGCCCACCGTTCCATGGACGGCTTCGGCGCGTTCATCCTCGGCCGCAACATGTTCGGCCCCGTCCGCGGCCCCTGGCCCGACGCCAGTTGGAAAGGCTGGTGGGGCAGCAATCCCCCCTACCACGCCCCCACCTTCGTGCTGACACATCATCCCCGCGAGCCAATCGAGATGGAAGGCGGCACGACCTTCATCTTCGTGACCGAGGGCATCCAGGCGGCGCTCGATCAGGCCAAGCGGTCGGCCGGCGGCCGCGACGTGAAAATCGGTGGTGGCGTCGAAACCGTGCGTCAATACCTTCGGGCCGGTGTGATCGATGAACTGCATTTCGCCATTGCCCCGGTCGTTCTCGGACAAGGCGAAGCGATGTTCGCTGGGATCGACCTGCCCGCGCTGGGTTATCGCGTCACCGAACACCAGGCCACCGAGCACGCCACCCACATCGTCCTCAGCCGTTGAAGGGCCGTGTTCGGGCGGCGCGCTCCGGTCCAGTACACGAGACCCGGCTCTGGGCGCGGGTCTCGCACATCGCCGCCTTGGGTTCGAGGCATGGCGCCACGGGCTGCTAAACTCGTTCCATGGCTGCCGCGGAAGACATCCTGCAATCGCTTACCTGGGAACCCAACCAGCCCCCGCCGGGACTGCCCCGCCAGGAGCGGCTGCGCCGCATCCGCCACTCCGCCTCCCACGTCATGGCGCAGGCGGTGCGCGAGCTCTTCCCCACCGTCAAGCTGGCCATCGGTCCGCCCATCGAGAACGGCTTCTACTACGACATGGAGCTGCCGCGTACCCTCACCCAGGAGGACCTGCCCGAGATCGAGAAGCGCATGCGCAAGATCGTGGCGCGCGATCCCCAGTTCTTCCACGCCAACTTGGCCCGCCCCCGCGCCATGGACCTATTCCGCGAGTGGGGACAGACCTACAAGCTCGAGCTGCTGGCCGGCATCCCCGACGCCGAGGTCTCGCTCTACAAGCAGGACCGCTTCCTCGATCTTTGCGCCGGCCCCCACGTCGCCCAGGGCGGCGTCTGCGGACACTTTAAGCTGCTCTCGCTGGCCGGCGCCTACTGGCGCGGCGACGAGCGCAACCCCATGCTGCAGCGCATCTACGGCACCGCCTGGGAGACCGCGGAAGAACTCGACGAGTATCTCCACTTCCTCGAGGACTCCAAGGCGCGCGACCACCGCAAGCTGGGCACCCAGCTCGATCTGTTCAGTTTCCATCCCTGGTCGGCGGGCTGCGCCTTCTGGCATCCGCGCGGCATGGCGGTGCGCGAGGAGCTGCGCCGCCTGTGGCGCGAGACCCATCGCGAGGCCGGCTACGTCGAGATCATGAACCCGGTGATCTACCGCAAGGATCTGTTCGAGACCTCCGGCCACTGGGGACACTTCCGCGAGAACATGTTCCTCATCCAGGAAGCGGGCGAGCCCGAGCCCACCATGGCGCTTAAGCCCATGAACTGCCCGGATACGATGCTGTACTACAAGACCCGGCAGCACTCCTATAAAGAGCTGCCGCTGCGCATCAGCGAGGGCCAGCTCCTGCACCGCAACGAGCCCATGGGCTCGCTCCACGGACTGATGCGCGCCCGCGTCTTCAGCCAGGACGACGCCCATATCTTCCTGCACGAGGACCAGATCCAGGACGAGATCGCCCGCGTGCTCGACCTGCTCAAGCTCATCTACTCCTTCTTCGGCCTGCGCTACACCATCACCCTCTCCACCAAGCCCGAGAACGCCATGGGCGAGCCCGAGCTCTGGGAGAAGGCCGAGAACGGCCTGCGCCGCGCCCTCGAGTCGCTCGGCCTGGAGTTTGCCGTGGACGCCGGCGGCGGCGCCTACTACGGCCCCAAGATTGATGTCATGGTGCACGACAGCATGGGCCGCCAGTGGCAGTGCGGCACGGTGCAGCTCGACTTCAACCTGCCGCGGCGGTTCGAGCTCGAGTTCATTGACCGCGACAACCAGGCGCGCACCCCGGTCGCCATCCACCGCGCCCTGTTCGGCTCGGTCGAGCGCTTCCTGGGAATTCTCATCGAACACTTCGCCGGCGCGCTGCCCACCTGGCTTGCCCCGGTGCAGGTCATGGTGCTGCCCATCGCCGAGGGCCAGGACGAGTACGCCCGCGCGGTCGCCAAGCGCTTTGTAGACGCCGGCCTGCGCGCCGAGGTTGCCGTGGCCGAGAGCAAGATCAGCTACCGCATCCGCGACGCCGAGCTGCACAAGATCCCCTACATGCTGGTGGTGGGCAAGCGCGAAGTCGAAACCGGCGCCGTCTCGGTGCGCACCTACCAGGAAAAGGACCGCGGCTCCATGCCCCTCGAGGCGGTGATCGAGGAGATCGCCCGCAAGAACCGCGACCGCACCCTCGACGTCACGGTGAAAGACTACAGCGCCCTCTTCCGCACCGAGGCCGTGCCGGCAGCGGACACGGCCTACTAATCCGAGGTGCCATTGTGTCCTGGCACGGCACTCGACAGAGCCTACGTAGTTTGGGTGACTGCCCTCTTCGCCCAGACGCGCTCAAATTCAGCGTCCATTTCTTCAACGAGCGCGCCCTGCCCCAGGGGCACGATCCTGTTGTACGTTGAGATTAAGGATGCGAGTGCCCGGTGCGCGCAATTGAGGACCACTTCAACCTGCGCCATGTCAGGCGCCGATATAACGTTGGCCGTCTCAGGGTCGACTTGTTGTGTGAGACCGCTCACATCCCCATGGTGCAGCTGCGATGTCATGCCGTAAAACGTTGGGTATAGAGCACCGAGTCCAACATCGACCGCTCGCTTGAATAGCGACGCCCTCGCCCATGAATTGCGGATCCGACCCTTCCTGGTAAAGCGCCCGACCACCCGCGCATACTCGGCCTCATTCTTGGCCCGCATCTCGGCACTGAACCGCTTTGCTTCCGCAGAGCCGCCCTTGTCGAGGTGCTCAATCGTCTTTTTCCAATTGATGTGCCGGTACTCGACAAAATCTTCGATCTCCGAGGGATGCTTGGCCAGGTAGAGTGCGTTGACATCGAATTCAAACGTTCCCCTGGCAAGGCGCATCGCATCCGGCCCAAAACCATTGATTGCAAGAACCATGATGGCGCCGGTCGTATTCGCTGCGACCTGAAGCATCCACCGGATCACCAGTGGCAAAACAGGGTCGGCTCTGATCGGAATAGCACAGAGGCGATTTTGAAGCGAGATTGCCCGAGCGATCGCGGCAAGCTGGTCGCTACATTTGCCGTAGGCGGTCGGCCAAAAATCAGGAAAGCCAACGGAACCGATTACAGCGCCAGCAAGTTCCTCATCCCTCATTTCCGATGGATTCATAGGCTGCCTCCAAGAAACTGTACGTCGGCAATTAAGCAGGAAAACAATCCGTGCGGCTTGACCGCCATCTTGGCTGCTGTCTTCCCCACCGTGCCTTGTCAGCGATTTCGGTTCCATCCGCAACAGCAAGCCCAAGCATTTGCCATCGTCTTGTCATGCGCTCGGACATCGTCGCCGATCTGTAGGTCATCCCTCAGGCTCGGTATCGCGCCGACGCCGAAGAGCGCTTGTGGCTTCTTCATCAAGTACCGCACAGCGGTACCCGCCCCGACCGACCGGGTCAGGGTCACCCTGCCGCACGGAACCGCGACTAGCGCGTCGGTCCCTACGCGGATGAAACTTCACCGCGCCGTCGTTCGTGAATGTGACAAATGCGACGTTTTTCATGACGCGGCAGGAATTTGATCGTGGCTTTCAAGAGCAGCGACCGCCTGATTCTGGCTCCAGTAAACGCACCTGCACACCATCTGTCGGGCTATCACTGGCAAGCATACACTATATATAGTGTACACTTGGGTTTCAGGAGGTCTGCAGTGAAACCTTATTTTGTCCACCTCGATTGTGGCCATGTTGGATGCATTCAGATTTCAGGCAACCCGAATCCAGACGCCAAGTTTGGTATCGTGTGCACGCGCCCGGAATGCCCGGACTCGCACCTTGCCTTCTATCACGCATCCCTGCTCAACCCCGGCTGTCCCGGCGCAACCGAGTAGTGCGACGTTCGTTCTGCAAGTGCGTTTTGACACGGAAACCCGCCGCCAAAATGCCGCTCGAACAGCTCGCGCGAGAGCCGCTCCCCCTCCTCGCTCAGCACGACCGACTTGGCCTTGCTCTTCGGATCGGCGATATACCCTTTGGCGTGCAACCGGTCCATCGCGTCCCAGTCGTGCGTCTTCCACGCCCGGTGTTCACCGGTGTTGGTCAGCCATAGCAGCGCCAGCACTATCTCATCCACCTTGTCGCGGTCGTAATCCATGGCCCGTCTCCTGCCCCGATGCTACACCCGCGCGGCGGATCGCCGGTCCGCCATGAACCGCTCGCCATGTACTGCGGCTACAACCGACGGTAGCGCATCCCGCGTACCTAATTTGCTCCCGTATCCAGATGTTTTCCTGTACGCTGTCACGCATGCGCCTTCGAACTCTGGGACTGCTGCTGGCCGCGGCCGCGATGACCGCCTCGGCGGCCTGGGGCCAAACCTGCACCGTCGCCGATGACGCCGCCTACACCGCCGCCATCCGCCACAACACTACGCTGCCCAACTTCACCACCGAGTTGGTGGATCATCTCCCCGCCAGCTCCTGCGTGCCCTCGCCCGAAACCTACTTCGGCCACATCATTGGGGCCCCCGGCATTCTCGACTACACCGCCAAGCTCAACGGATACCTGCGCCTGCTCGAGTCGAAATCGAAGCGCATCAAAGTCTTCTCCCTGGGCCGCAGCGAGGAAGGGCGCGAGATGGTGGTCGCCGCCATCGCCGACGAGGCGACCATCGCCCAGCTCGACAAGTACAAGGACATCACCCGCCGCTTGGCCGACCCGCGTGGTCTGAGCGAGGCCGAAGCGCAAACGCTCATCAAACAGGGCAAGCCCATGTACTGGGCCACCGGCAGCATCCACTCCTCCGAGACCGGCTCGCCCGAAATGCTGATGGAGCTCGCCTACCGCTTGGTGGTCGAGGACACCCCCTTCATCGATACCATCCGCAACCACGAGATCACGCTCATCACCCCGCTGGTCGAGACCGACGGACACGACCGCGAGGTCGACCTCTTCACCCACCGCCACACCCATCCCAACGATCCCACCCCCAGCCTGCTCTTCTGGGGACATTACGTCGCCCACGACAACAACCGCGACGGCATGACCCTGGCGCTGGCGCTCTCGCGCAATGTCATGAACGGCTTCTTGGACTGGCACCCCACCGTGCTGCACGACCTGCACGAGTCGGAGTCATTCCTCTACATCTCGACCGGCAGCGGCCCCTACAATCCCTGGCTCGACCCCATGCAGATTGATGAGTGGCACTCGATGGCGTACCACGAGATCGACGAGATGACCAAGCGCGGCGTCTACGGCGTGTGGACGCACACCTACTACGACGGCTGGGCGCCCAACTACCTCTTCTATTTCGCCAACACCCACAACGCCATCGGACGCTTCTACGAGACCCAGTCGGCCCCGGGGCAGGGCGACACCGGCCCCATCCAGGTTTCCCCCTCGCAATCGAGCCGCGAGTGGTACCGCCCCAACCCGCCGCTGCCCTCGGTGATCTGGTCGCTGCGCGACAACGTCAACATGCAGGAGAGCGCCATCCTGTTCGGCATGAACAATGTCGCCGATCACGCCCAAACCTTCCTCGGCGACTTCTACCTCAAGAGCAAGCGGGCCGTGGCCAAGGGACGCACCGAAGGCCCCGCCGCCTGGGTCTTCCCCGCAAGCGACGCGCGCAAGTACCAGCAGGCCCGCATCCTCGACCAGTTGCAGGCGCAGGCGGTCGAGGTGAGCCAGGCCACCGCCGCCTTCACCGCCGACGGACGCCACTTCGACGCCGGCAGCTACATCGTGCGCATGGACCAGCCCTACAGCCGCCTGGTGGACATGCTGCTCGACAAGCAGTACTACAGCGCCGAAGACCCGCGACCCTACGACGACACCGGCTGGACCCAGGGACCGCTGGCCAACACCGAGACCGTGCGCGTGCAGGATCCGGCGATTCTCGACATCGCCATGACCAGGGTGACGGGCGAGGTCAAGCCGCCCTCGGGCCTGGAGGGCACCGGCGGCGGCTTCATCGTCAACAACAACGCCGACGCCAACCTGGCCACCTTCCGCTTCGCTTTGGCCAAGGTGCCGATGCAAGCCGCGGAACAGGCCTTCGACGCCGCCGGACAGCACTTCAACGCCGGCAGCTTCCTGATCGCCAACGCCGATGCGTCCGAGGTGAAGGCGGCGGCCGACGCCGCCGGCGTGCGCGTCTTCGCGGCGCCGCTCCCCGACGTGGCCAAGCATCCGCTGGCCGCGCCCCGCATCGCCCTCATGCACAACTGGCAGAGCACCCAGCAGGACGGCTGGTACCGCGTCTCCATGGACCAGCTCAAGGTGCCCTACACCTACATCGCCGACACCAAGATCCGGGTCACGCCCAATCTGCGCCAGCAGTTCGATGCCATTATCGTGCCGCCCTCGATCGGCGGTGACCTGCCCGCCATTCTGCGCGGCCTGCCGCTGCCCGCGGACGGCGGCGGACAACCGATTCCGTGGGAGAACACCGCCGACATGCCCAACCTGGTGCGTGCCGGCATTGACTCCACCACCGACATGCGCGGCGGCTTGGGGATGAGCGGCCTCGCCAACCTGGAAGAGTTCGTGCGCCAGGGCGGCTTGCTGGTCACCGTCGAAGGCAATGCCGTCATTCCGATCGAGACCGCGATGGCCACCGGCGTCACTGAAGCCGCGCCCCCGCCCAGCCTGATCGCGGGCGGCGGTGTGGTGCGCGCCACCGTGACCGCAAGCGACAACCCCATCGCCTACGGCTACGGCAAGAACGTGGCGCTCTACTACAAGGCCGGTCCCATTCTCGAGGTCGGGGCCGGGGGCGGGCGCGGCGGACGGGGCGGCGGGTTCGGCGGAGGCGGACGGGGCGGCGCGGCCACCCGCTCCAGCGGCACAGGCGACCTGACCGAGCCCGACGTCATCCAAACCCGCCCCTACGCGGAGCAGGAGCAGGCGCGCAACGCCGGCGGACGCGGGGGCGCGCTCCCGCCCGGCGGCCTCGACGAGGGCAAAACCCCCTGGACCGGCGCCCGCGCCGCCGCCGGACGCGGCGCCCGCGGCGGCGCCAACGGCCCCGCTCCCGTGGTGGTGGTGCGCTTCGCCGCGGCAGCGGAGTTGCCGCTCAGCGGCCTGCTGCAAGGCGGCCAAGCCATCGCCAACCAGCCCGCGATCGTCCTGACCAAGTACGGCCAGGGTCACGTCGTGATGTTCGACGCCAACCCCATGTGGCGCAACGAGACCTCCGGCGCCTTCGCCTTCATCTTCAACGCCCTGCTCAACTACCAGAATCTGGACGCCGGCGGCCGCTAGTGTAGTGCGTCACAAATTGCAGGCATTCTGCCAATGCCCGCATGCGAGTTTTCCCCAAGAAAAGTCGCACGCTTTCGCCCGAAATTAAACGTCATTCTGTGTGACGCACGACACGAGGCTTGATTCGCGCTTACCTCCGCAGGCGTACCACCGTCTCCAGGTGGTATGTCTGCGGGAACAGATCGAACAAGTGCAGCTCGGCGATCTGGTAGCCCGCCGCCAGCAGCCCGCGCAGATCCCGCCCCAGGGTCGCGGGGTCGCACGAAACCAGGTGCAGCTTCTTCGGCGGCCTTGCGCTTAGCGCTTTCACCAGGTCTGGACCCAGTCCGGCGCGCGGCGGGTCCGCGACCAGCAGGTCCACCTCGCGCCCGCCGTCCCGCCAGTAGGCCGCCGCGTCCGCGGCCCGCACCCGAACCGCTTCCAACCCGGCGGTCTCCAGGTTGTGCCTCAAATCCGCCACCGCCGGCGCGTGGCTCTCCACCGCCGTCAGGCGCGCGAACCGCCGCCCCAGCGGGAGCGCGAAAAGCCCCACACCGCTGTACAGGTCGACCGCGGTCTCGCCCGATTCGCCGCCGGTCACAACCTCCACCAGCTTCGGCGTCAGGAACCGGTTCACTTGAAAGAACGACTCCGGCCCCACGCGGTACCGGAACCCGCCCATCTCGAAGAACAACGACTCGGCTCCGTCCCGGCCTTCTTCCCGGTTGTTGACGGCAAGCTCCAACTCCTCGCCCACGCGCGGCGCCGCCGTCGCCGCCTCCAGTTCCCGGTTCAACTGCGGCGAAGCGATCGGGCAGTGGGTCACCGGCAACACCCGGTGGCTTCCCCGCTCCAGGTACCCCCAGCCTCGCCCCGCGCGCTGCATCCGGATGCGGTTCCGGTATCCCCAGGGCTCGCCCGCATGCAACGGCACTGCACCCGTCCATTGCACCCCGCCGGTGCGCTGCAGCGTCTCGATCAGCACGTCCCGTTTCATCTCGAGTTGCAGCCCGACGCTGGCATGCTGCAGTTGGCAGCCGCCGCAGCGGCCATAGTACTCGCACCCCGGCGCAACCCGTCCCGCCGCCGGTTCGATCACCTCCAGCAGGCGCGCCCGCAGCTGTCCACCATTCCCGGGCTCCAACTCAGCCCGCACCAGCTCGCCCGGCAGCGTCATCGGCACGAACACGACCTGCCGCCGGCCGCCCTCGGCCTCCAAGCGCGCCAAGCCATCGCCGCCGTAGACGACCTTCTCGATCCTGAGTTCCACCGTTTCGTTTCGACTCATAACGCCATATAGAAGAGGCTCAGCCGCGGCAGCGCCGCCCGGACTTCGAATGGCGCGGGCCCCTGCGCGGCTACGCCGCGCGCCCCGCTTATGCTCACCCCGGCACGGGGCCCCGGAGCCCCATGCCGGGGCTGCGCTTCCAGCCGCGCCATCACGTCACAGGCATAGGCGATGGTTCCGATCGGGAAGTTCATCGTTCGATTTCGATTCATAACGCCATATAGAAGAGGCTCAGCCGCGGCAGCGCCGCCCGCTCCAGCAGCCGCCGCTGCACGAACTGGTTCTCGATCGTCTGCAACTGGTCGGCGCGCAGCTTGCGCCGGTAGGGCGCCAATTCCCCCGCCAGCTCGCCCCGCACCGCCGCCAGCACCTCCACCGGCGCGCCCTGAAGCAGCGCCCAGTACAGCTTGTCGTCGAGCACGGTCAGCACGCGGTCGAGCTCCTCGAACTTCGGCGCCGGCCCCGCTTCCCCGCTGATTCCGGCGATCAGCCGCTCGAGCGTGTCGCGGATCTCGACCGTCCCCGGCGCCGCCGCATCCAGCGCCGGAGTCGCGGCAATCTTCGCCGCCGCCCCGCGCAGGTGGGCCAGCAGGCGTTCCCGGCTGAAGGCACCTTCGCCCGAGGGCGGCGGCGCCGAACCTTCCGGGGGCGCGCCCGCCGCCGCCGCGCGCATCGCCTCCGCCGCCTCCAGCACCGCCGGCGCGCAGTACAGCAGCGAGCGCCGCCGCCCGGTATCGCGCCGCCGCCCGCTCTCGAACTTCTCGAAGGCCTGGTCAATGCCCGCGATCACCGCCGCCAGCGGAATGCCGGCATCCCGCCACGAAGCAATCAGCGCCCAGTCCACCGGCGAGATGTAGACCAGCGCCCCGCGCTTGCGCTGGAAGTGCTCCTCCACCTCGGTGAAGTAGTTGTAGTAGTTCACAGCCCGAAATCGCCGGCGGGAGCTTCCAGACGGAACCAGTAGTAGCCGTTCGGCCCCAGGCTGAGTTGGTACGGCTGCGTCCCGATGATCGGAAACGCCGCTTCGCCGAACATCTCGTGCGGCGTCCAGCCCGCGAAGTTCGACAGGTCCAGCTCCACCGCCTGCGAGTTGCGCGACAGGTTGGCGACCACCAGCACGCACCGCGCCCCGGGCAGCTCGCTGATCGCCGGCGAGGCCGCCTTGGGAAAGCGCCGCAGGTAGCACAGCACCCGCTCGTTGGCGGGAGCCAGGAAGGCGATGCCGCCCCAGCCGAACACCGGGTTCTTGTGGCGCAGCAGGATCAGCGCCCGCATCCAGTTGAGCAGCGAGTTCTGGTCCTGGAACTGCCGCTCCACGTTGACCGCCTGGAAGCTGTAGACCGGGTTCTGGATCGGCGGCGCGTAGAGCCGCTCCGCCGGCGCCTTGGAAAAGCCGCCGTTCCGGTCCACGTTCCACTGCATCGGCGTCCTCACCCCGTTCCGGTCGGCGAGGTAAATGTTGTCCCCCATGCCGATCTCGTCGCCGTAGTACAGCACCGGCGCCCCGGGCATCGAGAACAGCACCACGTTCATCAGCTCGATCTCGCGCCGGCTATTCTCCACGATCGGCGCCAGCCGCCGCCGGATGCCGATGTTGAGCTTCATCCGCGGGTCGCGCGCGTACTCGTAATACATGTAGTCGCGCTCCTCGTCGGTGCACATCTCCAGCGTCAACTCGTCGTGGTTCCGCAAAAATAATCCCCACTGGCAGTTGTCCGGTATCGCCGGCGTCTGCGCCATGATGTCCACAATCGGGCGCCGCGCCTCCTGCCGGATGGACATGAACAAGCGCGGCATCAGCGGGAAGTGGAACGCCATGTGGAATTCCGGCGCCGGTGCCGCCCCAAAATACCGCACCACGTCCGACGGCCACTGGTTCGCCTCCGCCAGGAGCACCCGGTCCCCGCCATAGCGCGCGTCCACCTCCCGGCGCAGTTCCTGTAAAAACTC